>NZ_JCACVY010000005.1:0-91793 GCF_058833935.1 Roseomonas sp. TS2
CGCCCTGCCGCAGTGGCATGGGAGCGGCGGAGAGGCCGGCATTGCCCGGAACAGGGCGTAGGGCGCGTGCATTCATGGCGTTCCGACTCCAGACGGCGGTGCGCGTCGCGCGATGACTCCTCCTATGCGGGTGCCCTGCGGCGGTGGATCGGCGTCTTGATGGCAGGAATGGGGCCTGAAGGCGTGACCCATCCCGGGCGAGGGGCTAGAACCGCCGCTTGCACCCCCAACGGAGACCGCCCCGCCATGGGTATCGCCATCGAGATCGGCGTGATTTTGCTGCTCGTCCTGCTGAATGGCGTCTTCGCGATGAGCGAGCTGGCGATCGTCTCCTCGCGCCGCGTGCGGCTGCTTGGCCTGCAGCGGAGCGGACGGGCCGGCGCCAGCACGGCGCTGGAACTGGCGGAGGATCCGCAGCGCTTCCTGCCCACGGTGCAGGTCGGCATCACGCTGGTCGGCGTGCTGGCGGGCGCCTTCGCCGGGCAGGGGCTGGCGCAGCGGCTGGGCGGGCTGCTGGCGCAGATCCCGGGGCTCGAGACCTATGCCAGCCAGATCGCCCTCGGACTGGTGGTGCTGGGCATCACCTATCTCTCGCTGATCCTGGGCGAGCTGGTGCCGAAGCAGCTGGCGCTGCGCAACCCGGAGGCGGTGGCGGTGCTGGTGGCGCGGCCGATGTCGCTGCTCTCCCGCGTCGCGGCGCCGATGGTTTGGCTGCTCTCCCGCTCCTCGGCGCTGGTGCTGGGGCTGCTCGGCGCCAGCAAGCCGGTCTCCACCACCATCACGGAGGAGGAGGTGCGCGCCGCCGTGGCCGAGGGGGCCGAGGCCGGCGCGCTGGAGCGCGAGGAGCACCACATGATCGAGCGCGTGCTGCGGCTGGCCGACAAGCCGGTACGCGCGTTGATGACGCCGCGCACCGAGGTGGAGTGGATCGACCGCAATGCCGGCCCCGAGGAGGTTGCGGCGCGGCTGCGCGCCAGCACGGTGACGCGCTTCGTGGTGGCGGACGGGCGGATCGACAACGTGGTGGGCGTGGTGGCGGCGAAGGACCTGCTGGACCAGATCCTCACCGGCGCGCCGCTGGACCTGAAGGCCGCGCTGCGCCAGGCCTCCGTGCTGCCCGACGGCCTTTCGGCGCTGGACGGGCTGGCCCGGCTGCGCAAGGACCCGCTCGGCATCGCGCTGGTGATGGACGAGTATGGCAGCTTCGAGGGCGTGGTGACCGCGTCCGACCTGCTGGAGGCGATCGTGGGCGAGCTGGGCCCGGCGCCGGCGCCGCAGGCCGGCGGCGTGGTGGAGCGCCACGATGGCAGCCTGCTGCTCGACGGCATGATGGCCAGCGACGAGCTGCGCGCCCGCCTTGACCTGCCCGGCCTGCCGGGCGAGGGCAGCTACCACACCGTAGCCGGGCTGGTGCTGGCGCTGCTGCAGCGCGTGCCGCGCGAGGGCGACCGCATCGCCTGGGCCGGCTGGCGCTTCGAGATCATCGACATGGACGGGCGGCGGATCGACAAGGTGCTGGTCAGCCAGGACCCCTCCAGCACCGGCTGATCCAGCACCGGCTGATCCAGCACCGGCTGATCCAGCACCGGCTGATTCAGCGCCGGCTGATCCAGCTCTGGCTGATCCAGCACTGGCTGAGCGGGCACTGGCTGAGCGGGCACTGGCTGAGCGGGCACTGGCTGAGCGGGCATGAAAAAGCCCGCGCCTCCCGGGGGAGGCGCGGGCCGGGCCGTGGCCCCTCCGCCCGCGGGCGGAGGGGCGGGCCGGCTGTCAGAGGCCGGCCTGGGTGACGAACTTGGTGTTCAGGTAGGCCTCGATCGCCTCGGAGCCGCCCTCGGAGCCGTAGCCGCTGTCCTTGATGCCGCCGAACGGCACTTCCGGCAGGGCCAGGCCGAGGTGGTTGATCGTCATCATGCCGGTCTCGACCTGGCTGGCGATGGCGTTCGCCGTCTTGGCCGAGCGGGTGAAGGCATAGGCGGCGAGGCCGAAGGGAAGGCGGTTGCTCTCCTCCACCACCTCGTCGAAGTCCTTGAAGGGCACCATCAGCGCCAGCGGGCCGAACGGCTCCTCGTTCATGGCGCGCATCTCGCGCGTCAGGCCGGTGATCACCGTCGGCTCGTAGAAATAGCCCTTGTTGCCGATGCGGTTGCCGCCGGTGCGGACCTCGGCGCCCTTCTGCCGGGCATCGGCCACCAGCGCCTCCATGGCGGGGATGCGGCGGTCATTGGCCAGCGGGCCCATCTGCACGCCATCCTCCAGCCCGTTGCCAACCTTCAGCGACTTGGCATAGGCGGTGAACTTGTCGACGAACTGGTCGAACACCTTCTCCTGCACCAGGAAGCGGGTCGGCGAGACGCAGACCTGGCCGGCATTGCGGAACTTGCTGCCGGCGAGGGTCTTGCTGGCGTGGTCCACATCGGCGTCGTCGAACACGATGGCGGGGGCGTGGCCGCCCAGCTCCATCGTCGCGCGCTTCATGTACTTGCCGGCCATCTCGGCCAGATGCTTGCCCACCGGGGTGGAGCCCGTGAAGGTCACCTTGCGGATGGTGGGGTGCGGGATGAGGTAGGAGGAGATCTCCGCCGGCACGCCATAGACGAGGCCGACCACGCCCTTCGGCAGCCCGGCATCGATGAAGCAGCGGATCAGCTCGGCCGGCGAGGCCGGTGTCTCCTCCGGCGCCTTGACGATGATCGAGCAGCCGGTGGCCAGCGCCGCGGAGAGCTTGCGCACCACCTGGTTGATCGGGAAGTTCCACGGCGTGAAGGCGGCCACGGGGCCGACCGGCTCCTTGATGACGAGCTGGTACACGCCCTCGGCGCGCGCCGGCACCACGCGGCCATAGGCGCGGCGGGCTTCCTCGGCGAACCAGTCGATGGTGTCGGCGCCGGCCATCACCTCCATCTTCGCCTCGGGCAGGGGCTTGCCCTGCTCCAGCGTCATCAGGCGGGCGATGCTGTCGGCGCGCGAGCGCAGCAGGTCGGCGGCCTTGCGCATCAGTTTGGAGCGGTCGAAGGCGGAGACCTTCTTCCAGGTGGCGAAGCCCCGCTCGGCGGCGGCCAGCGCCTCGTCGAGGTCGCTCTCATTGGCGTGCGGAACGGTGCCGATCTGTTCCTCGGTGGCCGGGTTCAGCACGGGGATGGTGCGGCCGCCGGTCGCGGCGCGCCACTGGCCGTCGATATGGAGCAGGACGTCCTGGTACATCTACAGCGTCTCCTCAACTGGTCGGGGTTGGGGCGAATGTGGACCCGCGAAACGCGAAGCACCACCCCTTGACCCGGAGTTTTCGGCCGCTCGTCGGATGATCCTGCAACGGGGTATCGAGGGGCGATCAAAAAAGGCCGGGACTTCCGCCCCGGCCTTCGTTCCGTCCGCCGAGCCGTGGCTCAGCCTTCCTGCAGCACCGCCACGCCCGGCAGCGTCTTGCCTTCCAGCCACTCCAGGAAGGCACCGCCGGCGGAGGAGACATAGGTCATCCGCTCCGCCACCCCGGCATGGCGCAGCGCCGAGACGGTGTCGCCGCCGCCGCCGATCGTCTTCAGCCCGGCCGAGGTGGTGAGCCCCGCGGCCATCTGCGCCACCTGCACGGTGGCGGTGTCGAAGGGCGGGATCTCGAAGGCGCCGAAGGGGCCGTTCCACACCAGGGTGGAGGCGCGCTTCAGGCGGCTCTCGACCGCGGCCACCGTGCCGGGGCCGACATCGAGCGCCATCATGCCCTCGGGCACCTTGTCCGCCGCGACGGTGCGGTGCGGGGCGTTGGCGGCGAAGGCCTCGGCGACGACGAGATCCTCCGGCAGCAGCACCTCGCAATTGGCGGCCTTGGCCTCGTCGAGGATGCGGAGCGCCGTCTCGTGCATCTCCGCTTCCTGCAGCGACTTGCCCATGGACATGCCCTTGGCCGCCAGGAAGGTGTTGGCCATGGCACCGCCGATCACCAGCACGTCCACCTTGCGCGACAGGTTGCCGAGCAGGTCGAGCTTGGTGGAGACCTTGGCGCCGCCGACGATGGCCACCACCGGCCGCGCCGGGGTGCCGAGCGCCGCGTCCAGCGCCTCCAGCTCGGCCTGCATCAGCCGGCCGGCATAGCTGGGCAGCCTGTGCGCCACGCCCTCGGTCGAGGCATGGGCGCGGTGGGCGGCGGAGAAGGCGTCGTTGACGAAGACGTCGCCGAGCTTGGCCAGCGCCTCCGCCATCGCCGGGTCGTTCTTCTCCTCGCCGGCGTGGTAGCGGGTGTTCTCCAGCACCAGCACCTCGCCATCCTTCAGGGCGGTGACGGCGGCCTCGGCCACGGGGCCGATGCAGTCATCGGCGAAGGCGACGGGGCGGCCGAGCGAGCCAGCGAGCGCCTCCGCCATCGGCTTCAGCGACATCTCCGGCACCCGCTTGCCCTTCGGCCGGTCGAAATGGCTGCACACGATGACGCGCGCACCCTTCTCCGCCAGCTCGCGGATGGTGGGGGAGAGGCGCTCGATGCGCGTGCGGTCGGTGATCTGACCGTCGCGCACCGGCAGGTTGAGGTCGGCGCGCAGCAGGACCCGCTTGCCGGCGGGGTCGAGCTGATCGAGCGTCCGGAAACGGGCCATCGCCGCGCCCTCCCTCAGAGCTTGCCGAGATAGGCGGCGGTGTCCGACATGCGATTGGAGAAGCCCCACTCGTTGTCGTACCAGCTCATCACCCGCACCAGCCCGCCATCGACCACCTGGGTCTGGGTGGCATCGAAGGTGGAGGAGTGCGGGTCATGGTTGAAGTCGATGCTGACCAGCGGCGCGGTGTTGTAGCCGAGGATGCCCTTCAGCGGGCCGTTCTCGGCCGCCTCCTTCATCACGGCGTTGATCGCCTCCTTGGTCAGGCCCTCGGTGCGCTCCGGCACGAAGTCGAGGCTGACGAGCGAGACGTTCGGCGTCGGGATGCGGATGGCGGTGCCGTCCAGCTTGCCCTTCAGCTCCGGCATCACCAGGCCCACGGCCTTGGCGGCGCCCGTCGAGGTCGGGATGGCCGAGACCGCCGCGGCGCGGGCGCGGTGCAGGTCCTTGTGCAGCGTGTCGACGGTGTTCTGGTCGCCCGTGTAGGCGTGGATGGTGACCATGTAGCCGCGCAGGATGCCGAACTTCTCGTGCAGCACCTTGGCGACGGGCGCCAGGCAGTTGGTGGTGCAGGAGGCGTTCGAGACGATCTTGTCCTCGGCCGTCAGCGTCGTGTGGTTCACGCCGTAGACGATGGTCTTGTCCGAGTTCTCGCCGGGGGCCGAGATCAGCACCTTGCGCGCGCCGGTGCCGAGCAGCACCTGCGCCTTCTCGCGCGCGGTGAAGATGCCGGTGCACTCGGCGGCGATGTCGACGCCGTCCCACTTCAGCTTCGTCGGGTCGCGCTCGGCCGTCACCTTGATCGGGCCCCAGGTCTTGCCGTGGGCCTTGATGGTGATGCTGTCGCCCTCGACGATCACCTCGCCGGGGAAGCGGCCATGCACGCTGTCGTAGCGGAAGAGATGCGCGTTCGCCTCGACCGAGCCCAGGTCGTTGATGGCAACGAACTCGACATCGTCGCGCCCGCTCTCGCAGGCGGCGCGCAGCACCAGGCGGCCGATGCGCCCGAACCCGTTGATCGCGACCTTAACAGCCATGGTGTCTTCCCTTGTCTTTCCCGATTGGTCTTGAAGCGTCTTAGCCCAGCTTGCGCCGGACTGCCGTCACAACCGCCTCGGCCGTGATGCCGAAGTGGCGGTAGAGATCCTCGGCCGGTGCCGAAGCGCCGAAACCCGTCATGCCGATGAAGGTTGCATCACGGCCAAGCCAGCGCTCCCAGCCGAAGCCGAGCGCCGCCTCGATGCCGATGCGCAGGCCATCGCCCAGCACGGCGGCGCGGTAGCTCTCGTCCTGCAGCGCGAACAGCTCCCAGCAGGGCAGGGAGACGACGGCGGTGGGGATGCCCTCCGCCTCCAGCGTGGCGCGCGCCGTCATGGCGAGTTGCACCTCGGAGCCGGTGGCGATCAGGGTCGCCTTGCGGGCGCCGGAGGCCTCGGCCAGCACGTAGCCGCCGCGGGCGGAGCGGTTCTCGCCCGCCTCCTCGCGCAGGGCGGGGAGGTTCTGGCGGGAGAGCGCCAGCACCGAAGGGCCGTCGGCGCGGGCCACCGCCAGCTCCCAGCACTCCGCCGTCTCCATCGCGTCCGCCGGGCGGAACACATGGAGGTTGGGGATGACGCGCAGGCTGGCCAGCGTCTCCACCGGCTGGTGGGTCGGCCCGTCCTCGCCGAGGCCGATGCTGTCATGCGTCAGCACATGCACCACACGGGCGCGCATCAGCGCGGCGAGGCGGATGGAGGGGCGCATGTAGTCGGCGAAGACGAGGAAGGTGCCGCCATAGGGGATGACGCCGCCATGCAGCGCCATGCCGTTCATGGCGGCGGCCATGCCGTGCTCGCGGATGCCCCAGTGCACGTAGCGCCCGCCCATGTTGGACGGCGAGAGCACGGGGATGCCCTTGACGTTGGTGTTGTTGGAGCCGGTGAGGTCGGCCGAGCCGCCGATCATCTCGGGGATGGCCGGCACCAGCACCTCCAGCGCGCGCTGCGAGGCGACGCGGGTGGCGATCTTCGGCTTGTCCTCGGCGAGCTTGGCGCGGTAGGCGGCGGCGGCCTCGTGCCAGCCCTCCGGCAGCTTGCCGGCCATGGCGCGCTCGAACTCGGCCTTCTGCGGGTGGTTGGCCAGGCGCTTCAGCCAGGAGCGGCGGGCGCCGGCGCAGCGGCGTCCGGCGGCCTCCCAGGCGGCCTTGATGTCCTCCGGCACCTCGAAGGGGCCGCTGGTCCAGCCCAGCGCCTGCTTGGCGGCGGCGGCCTCGGGGCCGCCCAGCGGGCTGCCATGGCTGCCGGCCGTGCCGGCCTTGGTGGGGGCGGCGAAGCCGATGATGGTGCGGCAGGCGATGATGGTCGGGCGGGTGCTGCGGGTGGCGCCTTCCAGCGCCTTCTCCACCGCCGCCGCGTCATGCCCGTCCACCCGCTTCACCGCCCAGCCATAGGCGGCGAAGCGCTTCAGCACGTCGTCGGAGCTGGCCATGTCGACCGCGCCGTCGATGCAAATGCCGTTGTCGTCCCACAGCACCGTCAGCTTGTTCAGCTTGAAGTGGCCGGCGATGGAGGCGGCCTCGTGGCTGATCCCCTCCATCAGGCAGCCATCGCCGGCGATCACCCAGGTGCGGTGGTCCACCAGGCTCTTGCCGAAGCGGGTGGCGAGGTGCCGCTCGGCCAGCGCCATGCCGACGGCGTTGGCCAGCCCCTGGCCGAGCGGGCCGGTGGTGGTCTCGATCGCCGGGTGCTCGCCATATTCCGGATGGCCGGCGGCCACCGAATGCAGCTGGCGGAACTTCCGCAGGTCGTCCATCGCCATGCCGGCATGGCCGGAGAGATGCAGCCAGGCGTAGAGCAGCATCGAGCCGTGGCCGGCCGAGAGCACGAAGCGGTCGCGGTCCGCCCAGCGCGGGTCGGCGGCGTCGTGCTTGAGGAACTTGCTGAACAGCACGGTCGCGGCGTCGGCCATGCCCATCGGCATGCCGGGATGGCCGGACTTGGCCTGCTCGACGGCGTCGATGGCCAGGGCCCGGATCGCATCGGCCATCCGCCGCGTCTCGGTCACCGGCAGAGCCAGGATCTTCTGCTGCGCCGCGATGGCGGGGTTGGCGGAAGCGTCGGGAAGGGGGGCGATACTGGCCAAGGTCAAGAACCTCTCTGGCGTCGGGACGGCTATAGAGGGGCGGGGAAAAAGCGGCAACCCAACGGGCCTTCACGCCCGCATAAGCCCTGCCGGATCATAAATGATGCGCTCCCTTAGCCCGGCGGCGCCCCGCAGGCCAGCCCCGGATCACGCGGGCCAGCCCCGCTGGAGGTGCCACCGGGCGCCGGAAAAAGCTTCGCCCGAGGATCGTTCCGGCGGCAGGTTCCTGTTGCGGCGCAGCGCGGGGCGCGCCAGATGTTCGGCGCCATGAAGCTCCCTCTCGCCCTGCCGCGCCACCGTCCCGGCTTCCGGGAGACGGCGCTGTTCCGCCCGCAATCGGTGGTGCTGCTGGCCGACCCGGCCTTGCCGGAATCCGGCATCCTCGCCCGCAACCTCGCCACGGGCGGCTTCGCCGGGCCGATTCACGCCATCGGCCTCGCCGCCGAGGGGCTGCTGCCGGCGGAGGCTCTGGAGGCGCTGCCCGCGCCGCCCGACCTCGCCGTGCTCTGCCTGCCGCCCGGGGCGCAGGAGGCGGCGATGCGGGCGCTGGCGGCGCGGGGCTGCTTCGCCGCCATCGTCCCGGTGGCCGGGCCGGACCTCGCCGCTTTGTCGGAGAGGACAGGCGTGCGGGTGCTGGGGGCGCACAGCTTCGGCCTCTGCCTGCCGCGCATCGGGCTGAATGCCAGCCTGTCGCACATCGCGCCGCGCCCGGGGCGGCTGGCGCTGCTCTGCCAGTCCGGCGCCATGGCGCGCGCCGTCATCGACTGGGCGGAGGGGGAGGAGCTGGGCTTCAGCCACATCGTCGGCATCGGCACCAACCAGGGGCTGGGCTTCGCCCTCGCCCTGGACTGGATCGCGCGCGACCCGGAGGCGGGCGCCGTGCTGCTCGACCTGCGGCGGATCAAGAACCGCCGCCTGTTCATCTCCGCCGCCCGCGCCACGGCCCGCACGCGCCCCGTGGTGGCGATCCGCCCCGGCGGGCGGCAGGCCGATGCCTCCGGCCTCGCCGATGCGGTGATGGAGGCGG
Organism: Roseomonas sp. TS2; assembly: GCF_058833935.1. Classification (NCBI taxonomy): domain Bacteria; kingdom Pseudomonadati; phylum Pseudomonadota; class Alphaproteobacteria; order Acetobacterales; family Roseomonadaceae; genus Roseomonas; species Roseomonas sp. TS2. The sequence continues at coordinate 8,731 of NZ_JCACVY010000005.1, forward strand.
CGCTGCGCCGCGCCGGCGTGCTGCGCGTGGGCGGGCTGGAGGACCTGCTGGCGGCGGCCGAGACGCTGGCGCGGGTGCGCCCGGCGCCGCGCGGCGGGCTGGACGCGCTGGCCGGCGACCGGGTGGCGATCGTCGCCAACGGCCAGGGGCCGGCGCAGCTGGCGGCCGATGCCGTGCTGCAATCCGGCGGCCGCCTGGCCGCCTGGAGCCCGGCGGCGCAGGAGGCGTTCTCGCTGGCGCTGCCGCAGGCGGCCCCCGGCAACCCGCTGCTGCTGCCGCCGCAGGAGGGGCACCGCCTGGCCGAGGCCGCCAGCCTGCTGGCCGCCCTGCCGGAGGTGGATTCGGTGGTGGCGGTGCACGCGCCCGCGCCGGGGCAGGACCAGGAGGTGGCGGCCAGCGCCCTCGCCGCCGCCGCGCGGGCGACGCGCGGCGCCCCGGTGCTGGTGGGCTGGCTGGGCCAGGCGCCGGCCGCCGCCGCCGCGCGCCGCCGTCTGGCGCTGGCCGGCCATGCCGTCTTCGCCACGCCGGAGGCCGCGGTGCGCGGCGCCCTGCATCTGGCGACCGACCGCCGCAACCGCGCCGCCGCCGCCGAGCTGCCGCCGCGCGACATGCTGGAGCTGGCGCCGGACCGCGCCGCCGTGCGCGCCGTGATCGACGCCCTGCGCGCCGAGGGGCGGCTCGGCTTCACCGAGGCGGAGGCGCTGCGCATCCTGGAGGCCTACGGGCTGCCGGCGGTGCCGGGGCAGGCGGTGCCGGATGTCGATGCCGCCATCGCCGCCGCCATGCGCCTCGGCTTCCCCGTGGTGCTGAAGGTCCTGAGCCCCGACCTGCCGCGCAAGACCGAGGTGGGGGGCGTGGTGCTGGGGCTGAAGGACGTGGCCGGGCTGCGCGCGGCGGCGGCGGCCATGGTGGCGCAGGTGCGCGCCGCCCGCCCGCAGGCGCGGATCGACGGCTTCCTGGTGCAGCGCCAGGCCGGCGCCACCGGTCCGCTGCGCCCCCATGAGCTGCGCCTGCGGCTGGGCGACGACCCGATGTTCGGCCCCTGGATCGGCTATGGCCGTGGCGGGACCGCCTCCGACTTCGAGCCGGACGTGGCCTTCGACCTGCCGCCGCTGAACCGCACCCTGGCCCTGGCGCTGATCCGCCGCACCCGCGGGGTGCGGCTGCTGGAAGGCTTCCGCGACCACGCGCCGGTAGACCTGACCCTGCTGGCCGACGCGCTGGTGCGCCTCTCCCAGATCGCCATCGACTTCCCCGAGATCGAGGGGCTGATCGTCAACCCGCTGCTGGCGGACGGGAAGGGGCTGCTGGCGCTGGATGCCTCGGGCGGGCTGCGGCCGCCGGGGCAGCGCTCCATGCTCTCCGTGCCGCCCTATCCGGCCGAGCTGGCGCGGGAATGGACGGCGCGGGATGGCCGCCGGCTGCTGGTGCGCCCGATCCGCCCGGAGGACGCCGCCGCCCATGCCGAGGCCTTCCGCAACCTGGCGCCGGAGGATGTGCGCTGGCGCTTCTTCAGCCAGATCAAGGAGCTGCCGCCGGCGCAGCTCGCCCGCATGACGCAGATCGACTACGACCGGGAGATGGCCTTCGTGGCGGTGGACAGCAGCGGCGAGGGGCCGCCGCGCACCGTGGGCGTGGCGCGGCTGATCCGCGAGCCGGGCGGCGCCCCCGGCGACCCGGCGGTGGGCGAGTTCGCGGTGGTGACGCTGCCGGGCTGGAAGGGCCAGGGCCTGGCCCGGCACCTGATGGAGCGGCTGCTGGAGTGGGGCCGGGGGCAGGGGCTGGAGCAGGTTGTCGGCCAGGTGCTGGCCGACAACCAGCCGATGCTGGGCTTCGTCCGCTCCCTTGGCTTCACCCTGCGCCGCTCGCCGGAGGATGACGAGGTGATGGAGGCGCGGCTGGCGCTGTAGGGCGCGTCCGCGCCGCGCCTCAGCGCGGCGCGGCCTCCTGCAGCAGCTCCCGCAGGCGGCTGGCGGCGGCGGGGCCCTTCAGCGCGTTGCGCCAGGCAGCCTCGGCCACGCGCTGGTGCACCGACACCGCCTCGTCCGCCGCCGTGATGGTGCCGACGCCGATGGCCGGGCTGGCGGTGAGGTCGGCGGGGAAGGGGCTGGTGCAGACATGCGCCCGCTCCCGCCCGCGCAGCACCATGAAGCTGCCCGCCGGCTCGGTCGGCAGCAGGCCGATCTGCAGCCCGATGGGCACGCTCTCCATCAGTGTGGCGATGCTCTCCACCTCGTCGCGCGCCGCCTGCCGGCACCGGTTGCGGGTGCGCTCCGAGAGGGCGAGGCTGCCCGCCACGCCTTCGGCCAGGAAGCCGCGCAGCGCGGTCTCCGACAGCATGGCGATGATGTTGGCGCGGCGCGACTGGTGCAGCTTCTTGCGTGCCGTCAGCAGGCCCATCGCCTGGTCGGCGGCGGCACGGGCGGGGATGCGCTCGGGCGCCGCATCGGCCGCCTCGGCCCAGGCCTCCGCCAGGGCGCCGTCGAAGGCCTCCGTGGTGGTCTGGTAGCAGAAGGCGCCGCCGACCTGCAGGATCTGGTCGGACTGCTCCTCGACCTGGCGCAGCCGCTCCTGGAAGGCGATGGGGCGGGAGAAATACTCCACCCCGATCCCGAGCAGGGAAAGGGGCGAGATCTTCAGCAACTCAGCCAGCCGCCGGATCGTGTCCAGCTTGATGACCTCGCCCTTCTCGTAGCGATACAACGCGGCCCGGGACACGCCCAGCCGCGCCGCGATCTCCTCGGCCCGCAGGCCGGACTCAAGACGGTAGGCCCGCAATTGCTGGCCGATATCGGCGAAACGCATGACACCTCTTGTCGATATCAACCGGTTCATATTCGTCTGCGGCGAAAAATCTCGCCGGACGGCGCTAGGACAGAAAATGCGGCCGGGGCGGCCTTCTGGCAACGGATAATCGCGAGATGATAAGAATCTTTCTCAAAACGAAGTGCCCTGGCGGGCCGGAATCGGCCCGCCAGGGGCCGGCCAAGCCTCAGCTTCCGGAGACTTTATGCGCCGCAAGCATTTCAAGAGCCTGAACCAAACCGGAGTGATCCCACTGCCCCCCGCCAGCGGCCGCGCAGGCCGAGAATAGCTGCTGAGTCGAGGCTGTGTTGGGCAGCGCGACCCCGAGCTCCTTCGCCGACTGCAACGCGAGGTTGAGATCCTTCTGGTGCAGGGCGATGCGGAAGCCGGGCTCGAAGGTGCGCTTGATCATGCGCTCCCCGTGCAGTTCAAGGATGCGCGAGGTCGCCAATCCGCCCATCAGGGCCTGCCGCACCTTGGCGGGATCGGCCCCGGCCTTGCTGGCGAAGACCAGCGCCTCGCCCACCGCCTCGATGGTCAGGGCGACGACGATCTGGTTGGCCACCTTGCAGGTCTGCCCGGCGCCATTGGCCTCGCCCACCAGGGTGATGTTCTTGCCCATCGCCTGGAACAGCGGCAGGGCGCGGTCGAAGGCTGCCTGCGGGCCGCCCACCATGATGGTCAGGCTGGCCTGCTTGGCGCCCACCTCGCCGCCGGAGACGGGGGCGTCGAGATAGTCGCAGCCCTTCTCGTTGACGCGGCGGGCGAAATCCTTGGTGGCGGTCGGGCTGATCGAGCTCATGTCGATCACCAGCTTGCCGGGGGAGAGGCCCTCGGCCACGCCCTTCGGGCCGAACAGCACGGCCTCCACATCCGGCGTGTCCGGCACCATCAGGATGACCACCTCGGCCGCGGCGGCGATGGCGGCCGGGTCGGGCAGCACCTCGGCCTGGGCGCGGATCTCCTCCTTCAGGCTGGCGCGGTCGGGCACCAGCAGCGTATGGCCCGCCGACTTCAGGTGCAGCGCCATGGGATGGCCCATGATGCCGAGGCCGATAAAACCGATTTTCATCTTTGGACGTCTCCTCCGGGAAGTGCGGGCCTGGTCAGGCGGCCTTGTAGGGGGCGAACCAGCCGAGGCCGGCCACCGTCTCGCCCGCCGGCCGGTACTCGCAGCCGATCCAGCCACGGTAGCCCAGCGCGTCGATGCGATCGAACACGAAAGCCCAGTTCACCTCGCCGGTGCCCGGCTCGTTGCGCCCCGGCACGTCCGCCACCTGCATGTGGGCGATGATGGCCAGGTGCTTCTCCACGCGCTTGACGATGTCGCCCTCGCTCACCTGGCAGTGGTAGAGGTCGAACTGCAGGCCGAGCCTGTCCTCGCCCACGGCGGCGATGATGTCGGCGCCCTGCTGCATGGTGGTCATGAAGATGCCGGGGATGTCGCGCTGGTTGATCGGCTCGATCACCGCCTTCACTCCCGCCTTGGCGCATTCCTCGGCCGCCCAGGCCAGGTTGGCGCCATAGACGGCCGTCAGCGTGTCATGCGCCACGCCGGCGGGGCGCAGGCCCGGCATGATGTGCAGGCGCGGGCAGGAGAGGGCGGCGGCGTAGTCCAGGGCCTGCTTCAGCGCCTCGCGGAACTCGGCCTGGCGGCCGGGGATGCAGGCCATGCCGCGCTCGCCCGCCGCCCAGTCGCCGGGCGGGGCGTTGAACAGCACCTGCTGCAGCCCGTTGTCCTTGAGGCGGGTGGCGATCTCGGCGGCGGGGAAGTCGTAGGGAAAGAGGAACTCCACCGCCTCGAACCCCGCCGCGCGGGCGGCGGCGAAGCGGTCCAGGAAGGGCAGTTCCTGGAACATCATGGACAGGTTGGCGGCGAAGCGCGGCATGCGGGATCTCCGGATATCGGTGGGAGCGCGGCCTCGCGCCCCGGTGCTGGCGCGGCACGCTAGAGGGCTGGGCGCGGAGTGCAAGCCCTTGTCCGACAAGCTGCCGTGCGCATCCGGCGCGCCGCTGGCGGCGGCGCCGCGGCTCAGGCACATTCCCTGCCATGAGCTCCTCCTCCTCCCCGGGTGACCGGGCGTTGCGGCCGGCCCGGATTCTGGGGCTGGCGGCCCTCTCCGCGCTGCTGCTCGGCTGTCTGCTGGTATTGCGCCCGTTCATCTCGGCGCTGCTGTGGGCGGCCATCCTGGCCTTCTGCACCTGGCCCGCCTACCGCACCCTGCGGGACCGGCTGCGCCTCTCCCCCGGCCTCGCCGCCCTGGTGATGGTGACGCTGGAGATGCTGCTGGTCGGCCTGCCGCTGCTCTTCGCCGCGCCGATCCGCGCCGAGGATGTGGAGGGGCTGCGGCGCAACGTCGAAGGGCTGGTGGCCGGCGGCTTTCCGGCGCTGAGCGACAAGCTGGCCGCCATTCCCTGGATCGGCGCCTCCCTCGCCGAGCGTTGGGACGCGCTGCAATTCGACTTCAGCCCGCTCACCAGCCTGCTGCAGCCCTATGCCGGCGTCATCGCCCAGCAGGCGCTGGCGCTGCTGCTGGCGGTGCTCTCGGGCCTGGCCGAGCTGGTGCTGGCCATCCTGCTCTCCTTCTTCTTCTACCGCGACGGGCCGCGCATGGCGGCGGGGCTGGAGGCGCTGGTGGGCCGCATCGCCGGGCCGCAGGCGCGGCGGCTGGTGCAGCTGACCGCCAATGTCACCATCGGCGTGGTCTATGGCCTGCTCGGCACGGCGGTGGCGCAGGGGGTGCTGACCGGCCTCGGCCTCTGGATCGCCGGGGTGCCGCAGCCGGTGCTGCTGGCGGTGGTGGCGGGCGCCCTGTCGGTGCTGCCGGTCGGCGCGCCGCTGGTCTGGCTGCCGGCGGCGCTCTGGCTGTTCGGCCAGGGCTCCACCGGCTGGGGCATCTTCCTGCTGGTCTACGGCGCCTTCGGCATCAGCAGCGTGGACAACGTCATCCGCCCCTGGCTGATCAGCCGCGGCGCCGACCTGCCGCTGCTGCTCACCATCCTGGGCGCGCTGGGCGGGGTGCTGGCCTTCGGCTTTCTCGGCCTGTTCCTCGGGCCGGTGCTGCTGGCGGTTGGCTTCACCCTGCTGCGGGACTGGGCGGAGGAGGAGCCGGAAACCCTGCGGTGAGGCGGCGGGCGCCGGGGCTGGCTTTCCTTCCGTCCCTCGCGCTTCCCTTCCGTCCCTCGCGGTGGTTGATTGCGCGGCTTGACCAGGAATGCGCCGGCCTCCTAGGGACGGGACCCGAAGGCCGGGTTTGGGGACGAAAAGGTTATGTGGAACGGAAGGGCCGTGGCGCACGCCGCCACGGCGAGGTTTGCTCGCGCGGCCGCATGGGGCGGCCGCCGGATGCGCGGGGCCGGCTGAGCGATGCCCGCCTTCATCCTCTCCCGCCTGTTGCAGGCGATTCCGGTGCTGCTGGTGGTGGCGCTGATCAGCTTCGCCATGTTCGCCTATGTCGGCGACCCGGTGGCGATCATGCTGGGCCAGGACTTCACCGAGGCGCAGCGCCAGGCGCTGGTGGCCAGCCTGGGCCTCGACCAGCCCTTCTTCGTGCAGTTCTTCAAGTTCGTGGTGAACGCGGCGCAGGGCGAGTTCGGCCTCTCCTACCGCCTCTCCCGCCCCGTGGCGGAGCTGATCGCGGAACGCGCGCCCGCCACGCTGGAGCTGGCCTTCGTGGCCGCCGCCATCGCCATGCTGGTGGGGGTGCCGATGGGGGTCTATACGGGCCTCTACCGCAATTCCTGGCTGTCGCGCTTCTTCCTGACCTTCAGCCTCATCGGCGTCTCGCTGCCCACCTTCCTCATCGGCATCCTGCTGATCCTGGTGTTCTCGGTGCTGCTGGGCTGGCTGCCGAGCTACGGCCGGGGCGAGGTGGTGCAACTCGGCTGGTGGAGCACCGGCCTGCTCACCGCCGATGGCTGGCGGGCGCTGATCCTGCCCGCCATCACCCTCGGCCTGTTCCAGCTGACGCTGATCATGCGGCTGGTGCGGGCCGAGATGCTGGAGGTGCTGCGGACGGACTACATCAAGTTCGCCCGCGCCCGCGGGCTGCCTGACCGCAGCGTGCATTTCGGCCATGCGCTGAAGAACACGCTGGTGCCGGTCATCACCATCGCCGGCCTCCAGCTCGGCTCCATCATCGCCTTCGCCATCGTGACGGAGACGGTGTTCCAGTGGCCCGGCATGGGGCTGCTCTTCATCCAGAGCGTGGGCTCGGCCGACATCCCGGTGATGGCCGCCTACCTGATGCTGACGGCGCTGATCTTCGTGGTGATCAACCTCGTGGTGGACATCCTGTACTACATCGTGGACCCGCGCCTGCGCGCCGGGCGCGGGGGGCACTGAGCCATGGCGAACGCCCTGTCGCGCGCCCTCGATTCCGACCTCTGGTATTCCTTCAGCCGCTCGCCGGTCACGGTGGTCTCGGCGGTGGTGGCGCTCGTCTGCATCCTGGGCGCCGTGCTCGCGCCCTGGATCGCGCCGCACAACCCGTTCGACCTCGCCAGCCTCAACCTGATGGACGCCTTCAACCCGCCGGCCTGGACGGAGGAGGGCAACGCTTCCTTCCTCCTCGGCACGGACGACCAGGGGCGGGACGTGCTCTCCGCCATCATGTACGGCGCGCGCGTCTCGCTCATCGTCGGCCTCTCGGCGGTGGTGTTCTCCACCGTGGTGGGGGTGGGGCTGGGGCTGCTGGCCGGCTATCTCGGCGGCACGGTGGATGCCGTGCTGATGCGCGTGGCCGACATCCAGCTCACCTTCCCCTCCATCCTGGTGGCGCTGCTGATCGACGGCATCGTCCGCGCCGCCCTGCCGCCCGAGGCGCATGAGGCGATCGCGCTCTATGTCGTGGTGTTCGCCATCGGCGTCAGCAACTGGCCGCAATTCGCCCGCACCGTGCGCGGCTCCACCCTGGTCGAGCGCAACAAGGAATACGTGCTGGCTGCCCGCGTCATCGGCCTCTCCAAGCTGCGCATCATGCTGACGCATGTGCTGCCCAACGTGCTGGGGCCGGTGCTGGTCATCGCCACGCTGAATCTCGGCTTCGCCATCCTGGCGGAGGCCACGCTCTCCTTCCTGGGTGTCGGCGTGCCGCCGACGCAGCCCTCCCTCGGCACGCTCATCCGCATCGGCAACGACTTCCTGTTCAGCGGCGAGTGGTGGATCACCCTGTTCCCCGGCATCGCCCTGGTGGCGCTGGTGCTCTCCGTGAATCTCCTGGGCGACTGGCTGCGCGACGCCCTGAACCCGAGGCTGCGCTGATGAATCCTGTCCCTGCCGCAGCCGCGGCGCCGCTTCTCGAAGTCCGCAACCTGCGCGTCGAGTTCCCGACCCGGCGCGGCACGCTGACGGCGCTGGACGACGTCTCCTTCTCCATCCGCGCTGGCGAGGTGCTGGGGGTGGTGGGCGAATCCGGCGCCGGCAAGTCGATGACGGGCGCTGCCATCATCGGCCTGCTGGAGCCGCCCGGCCGCATCGCCCGCGGCGAGATCCTGCTGGACGGCCAGCGCATCGACAACCTCCCGCGCGAGAAGATGCGGCGCATCCGCGGCAAGCAGATCGGCGCCATCTTCCAGGACCCGCTGACCACGCTGAACCCGCTCTACACGGTCGGCCGCCAGCTGCAGGAGACCATCCTCACCCACCTGCCGATGACGCCGGCCCAGGCCCGGGCGCGCGCCATCCACTGGCTGGAGGAGGTGGGCATTCCCGGCGCCGCGCAGCGCATCGACAGCTACCCGCACGAATTCTCGGGCGGCATGCGGCAGCGCGTCGTCATCGCGCTCGCCCTCTGCGCCGAGCCGCGCCTGGTGGTGGCGGACGAGCCGACCACGGCGCTCGACGTTTCGATCCAGGCGCAGATCATCGCGCTGCTCAAGCGACTGACGCGCGACCACGGCACGGCGGTGATGCTGGTGACGCACGACATGGGCGTCATCGCCGAGACCGCCGACCGCGTGGCGGTGATGTATGCCGGCCGCGTCGCCGAGATCGGCCCGGTGCGGGAGGTGGTGAAGGCGCCGAACCACCCCTACAGCGCCGGCCTCATGGCCTCCATCCCGCCGCTGGACCGCAAGGTGGAGCACCTGGCGCAGATCGACGGCGCCATGCCGCGGCTGACCGCCATTCCGCGCGGCTGCGCCTACAACCCGCGCTGCCCGCACGTCTTCGACCGCTGCCGCGTGGAGCGGCCGGACCTGCTGGACGCCGGCACCACCCGCGCCGCCTGCTGGCTGCACGACCCCGCCTCCGAGAAGAGGGCTGCCCATGTCTGAGAACGCCGCCGGCCAGCCGCCGATGCTGGAAGTGCGGGACGTGGCCCGCTACTTCGACGTCTCCCGCCCCCTGCTGCAGCGCCTGCTGGCGCGCGAGGGCCGCCGCACCCTGCGCGCCGTGGACGGCATCTCCTTCGACGTGCCGCGTGGCACCACCCTTTCGCTGGTGGGGGAATCGGGCTGCGGCAAGTCCACCGTGGCGCGGCTGGCGGTCGGCCTCTACGGCACCACGCGGGGCGCGGTGCTGTTCGACGGCAACGACCTCTCCTCCGCCCGCGCCGACGCCGCGCAGCGCCGGCGGATGCAGATGATCTTCCAGGACCCCTATGCCAGCCTCAACCCGCGCTGGCGGGTGCTGGACATCGTGGCCGAGCCGATGCGCGCCTTCGGCCTGGTATCGGACCGGGCGGCGCGCGAGAAGCGCGTGGGCGAGCTGCTCACCCAGGTCGGCCTCTCCCCGGCCGACGGGCAGAAATTCCCGCATGAATTCTCGGGCGGGCAGCGTCAGCGCATCTCCATCGCGCGGGCGCTCTCCTCCAACCCTGAGTTCCTGGTCTGCGACGAGCCGACCAGCGCGCTCGACGTCTCCGTGCAGGCGCAGATCCTCAACCTGATGAAGGATCTCCAGCGCCGCATGGGGCTGACCTACCTCTTCATCAGCCACAACCTCGCCGTGGTGCGGCAGGTCTCGGACCGGATCGGGGTGATGTATCTCGGCCGGCTGGTGGAGCTGGCGCCCTCCGAGACGCTGTTCGAGGCGCCGCGCCACCCCTACACGCGGGCGCTGATGGAGGCCATCCCGGACCTCGACATGACGGGGCGGGAGCGCATCCCCGTCGGCGGCGAGGTGCCGAGCCCGATCAGCCCGCCCTCCGGCTGCGCCTTCAACCCGCGTTGCCCGCTGGCCAATGACCGCTGTCGGCGGGAACGGCCGGAGATGACGCCGGTTGGGGCCACGCTCGTTGCCTGCCATGCCGTCGAGGAAGGGCGGGACAGGCAGTAGGTAGAAGGAAGGCCGGGGGAAGGAATTCCCCCGGACCCCCATCTTCCTTCTGTCAGTTCAGGACAGGATGTCCTCGATGCGCAGGGGCAGCTTGCGCACGCGGATGCCGGTGGCGTGGAAGATGGCGTTCGCCAGGGCAGGGGCGGTGCCGGTGATGCCGATCTCGCCAAGGCCCTTTGCACCGATCGGGCCGATCTTGTCGTCCCGCTCCTCCAGCATCTCCACATCCAGCGCGGGAATGTCGGCATTCACCGCGATGTGGTACTCGGCCATGTCGGCGTTGACGAAGGAGGCGTGGTTGCGGTCCACCTCGCTCGCCTCCAGCAGCGCGTTGGAGAGGCCCCACACCATGCCGCCCATCAGCTGGCTGTGCGCCGTGCGCGGGTTGAGGATCTTGCCGCCGGCATAGACGCCCACCATGCGCGGCACGCGGATGGTGCGGGTGCGCGGGTTGATCCGCACCTCCACGAACTGCGCGCCGAAGGCCAGGGCCGTGAAGCTCTGCATGTCCGGCCCGCCCTGCGGCGAGCCGGCACGCCAGAGCATCTTGCTCTGCTTCGCGGGCATCTCGGGATGCGCCCACTGGTCGGTGGCCTCGACCTTGCCGCGCGGCAGGCTGGAAACCGCCTCGGCCAGGCTCTGGGTCGCGTTGCCGGCGCGCACCGTGCCCTCGCTGAGCGAGAGGCTGGCGGGGGCCATGCCCTTGAAGGGGCCTTCCTCCACCTCGGTGAGCGCCTGGAACAGCGCGGCCCGCGCCTGCTCGGCCACCTTGCCCACGGCATTGCCGCTGGCCAGCGCCGTGGTGCTGCCGCCGGCCACGTTGGCGGGGTCGAAGGCGCTGTCGCCGAGGCGCACCGTCACCTTGTCCGGCGTCAGCCCCAGCCGGTCGGCGGCAATCTGCGCCAGGATGGTGTAGGTGCCGGTGCCGATGTCGGAGGCCGAGCAATGCACCTCCGCGCGCCCTTCCGAGGTCAGCCGCAGCGTGGCCGAGCTGGTGCTGATGAAGGTGGGATAGACCGCCGTGGCGCAGCCCCAGCCGATCAGGTCGCCATCCCGCGTCATGCTGCGGGGCGCGTGGCTCCGCTGGCTCCAGCCGAACAGCTCGGCGCCGCGCTCGTAGCAGCGCAGCAGCGAGCGGCTGGACCAGGGCAGGCCCTTCACCGGGTCCTTCGCCGGCTCGTTGCGGCGGCGGAACTCCACCGGGTCCATCCCCAGCGCCACCGCCATCTCGTCGATGGCGCTCTCGAAGGCGAACACCGCCGGCGTCTCGGCCGGGGCGCGCATGAAGCCGGGTGCGTTCACATCCGTCCGCACCAGCCCCTCGCGGATCTTCATGCCGGGGATGTCGTAGAGCCGCGCCAGGATCTCGCCGCCGGGGAAGGAGACGTTGTCGAAGCGGCAGGTCTGGTTCTCGGTGATGTAGTGGAAGGCGCGCAGCTTGCCCTCCGCCGTGGCGCCGAGGCGGATGTGCTGCCGCGCCGCCGGGCGGAAGGAGGAGGTGGGGAAGCCCTGCTGGCGGGAGACCTGCAGGATCACCGGCCGCCCGGCCAGCTTCGCCGCGGCACAGGCGAGCAGGGTGGTGCCCAGCACCGTCGCCTTGCCGCCGAAGGCGCCGCCGATATAGGGCGAGACCACCCGCACCTTGTCCGCCGGCATGCCGAAGGACTTGGCGATGCCCGCGCGCATGCCGCCCGCCCACTGGCTCGGCACATGCACCGTCAGGCCCCCCATCGGGTCCCATTCGGCCAGGCAGCCATAGAGCTCGATCGGGTTGTGGTGCTGCGCCGGCTCCTCGTAATCGGCCGTGACGCGCACCGCGGAGGCTTCCCACTCGGCATCGGCGTCGCCGACATCGAGGCTGCCGACCTCCTCCTCGGAAGGCGCGCCCTCGGGCAGATGGGCGACGGCGCCCGCCCGGGCCTCGTAGCGCACCGGCAGGATGCCGGCGGCATATTCGGCCTGCTCGCGCGTGTCGGCCAGCACCACGGCCACGGGCTGCCCGTGGTAGCGGATCTCGTCGCTCTCCAGCGGCCGGAAGGAGGCGTGCGCGTGGCCGCCCTCCTGCATCGGCTTGTCCTCCTCCAGCTTCGGCATGGTCCGGTGGGTCATCACCAGGCGGATGCCGGGCAGGGCCGAGACCGCCGCGTCATCGATCGCGGCGACGCGGCCGAGCGCGACGGGGGAGAGCACCAGCGCCGCGTGCAGCATGCCGGCGCGGCTGTTGTCGAGCGCGTAGCGCGCCGCGCCCGTCACCTTGGCCGGGCCGTCGAGGCGCGGCTGCGGCGTTCCGATGATGGCGTTCATGCGGCGTCTCCTTCCTCGGCGCGGCGGGCGGCGCGCAGCAGCGCGTCCTCCACGGTGCGGCGGCCCAGCTCCACCTTGAAGGCGTTGCCGGGGCGTGGGTCGGCGCCGTCCATCGCGCGGGCGGCCGCCTCCTTCATGCTGGATTCGTCGAGGCTGCGGCCGCGCAGCAGGGCTTCCGCCGCCGTGGCGCGCCACGGGGTGGTGGAAAGCCCGCCCAGCGCGATGCGCGCCTCGGCCACGCGCCCGCCTTCCATCCGCAGCGCCACGGCGGCTGAGCTGATGGCGAAGGCGAAGGATTCGCGGTCCCGCACCTTGGCGTAGCAGGAGGTCCGGCCGGCCCGGTTCGCGGGGACCAGGATGGCCGTCAGGATCTCGCCGGGGCGCAGCGCCGTCTCGGCCTCGGGATGCTCGCCATAGGAGATGTGGAAGCTGTCGATGGGCATGGTGCGGCGTCCCTGCGGCCCGGCGATCTCCACCGCCGCGTCGAAGGCGGTGAGCGCCACGGCCCAGTCGCTCGGCATGGTGGCGATGCAGTGCTCGGAGCCGCCCAGCACCGCGTGCTGCCGGTTGACGCCGTCGAGCGCCGCGCAGCCGCTGCCGGGGCTGCGCTTGTTGCAGGCCTGGTAGCGGGTGTCGCGGAAATACATGCAGCGGGTGCGCTGGAGCAGGTTGCCGCCCACCGTCGCCATGTTGCGCAGCTGCGCCGAGGCGGCCAGCAGCAGGCTCTCCGCCAGCGCCGGGTAGTCCTGCCGCAGCACGATGTCGTCCGCCACCTCGGCCATGCTGGCCAGGGCGCCGAAGCGCAGCGTCTCGCCGCCGGTGTCGAAGCCGCGCAGCTCCGCCACGTCCCGCAGGTCGATCAGCCGGTCCGGGCGCATCACGCCGATGCGCATCAGGTCCACCAGCGTGGTGCCGCCGGCGAGGTAGGAGGCGCCCTCCATGGCGCCATGCCGCAGGGCATCCTCAAGGCTGCTCGCGCGGTGATAGGCGAAGGGCTGCATCACGCGCCTCCCTTGGCGGCGACGTCCTGCACCGCCTTGACGATGTTCGGATAGGCGCCGCAGCGGCAGAGATTGCCCGACATGAACTCGCGGATCTCCTCCGCGCTGCCGGCGTGGCCCTCGCGGATGCAGGCCACGGCCGAGATGATCTGCCCCGGCGTGCAGTAGCCGCACTGGAACGCATCGTGGTCGATGAAGGCCTGCTGCATCGGGTGCAGCGCCTCGCCCTCGGCCAGGCCCTCGATGGTGGTGATCTCCTGCCCCTGCGTGGCCACCGCCAGGGTCAGGCAGGCATTCATCCGCTTGCCGTCGATCAGCACCGTGCAGGCGCCGCAGGCGCCCTGGTTGCAGCCGGGCTTGGCGCCGGTGAGGCCCAGATGGTCGCGCAGCGCATCGAGCAGGGTGGTGCGCGTGTCCATGGCCAAGCGGTGGGCCTGGCCGTTGACGCGCAACGTCAGGGTCGCGATCGGCCAGTCGCCGTCGGGCGCCGGCGGCACGGCGCGGGGGGGCGCCGCGGCCGGGTGGTGGGCTTCGCTCATTTCCGTCTCCGCTTGTTGGGGATCCCGCATTTCGCGAAATCAACGCGCCGGAGACGGAGGAGGTGCGTTCACAGGGCCGTGCCACGGAGCCACGGCACGAGAGCGGAGAGGACCGGGGCGCGGCGCCCGGCCCGGCGGGCCTAGGGCAGGGTGGCGACGAAGTTCTGCTGCTCGAGGAAGTTCAGCCGCGCGGCATGATCGTCCAGCCGGCACAGCATGAAGCCGGACAGGCCGACGCCGACCCGGCGCGTATCCGCGGCGCCCAGGCGCGAGAGGTCGATGCCCTCGCCGGTATCCAGCTCCACATCCAGCGGGCCCGCATGATCGACGGGCGGTAGGTCGAGCATCAGCGTCGGGTGCTGGCCGGGCTCCACCGTCACCTCGAACTGGGCGACGGGCCTTCCCTGGCTGTGGCAGCGCAGGTTGAGGGTCAGCGGAACCGGCGGCGAATGCATCTGGAGGTAGAGGCGCAGCGCCGCGCCGCCGGCCTCCGGCGGCAGGGCCAGCCTGAGCGTGCTGAGGCCGCCACGGCACCACACGCCCCACTCCTCCAGCGGGTACCAGCCCGGCCCGTGCCGGGCCATGTCCGCCACGGCGTAGTGCAGATCGGGGCGGGTGAGCGCGCGGCGGCGGCTGAGGTAGCGCTGGCCAAGGGCAAGGCTGGCACGGGCTTCCGGCGGCTGTGGCGGCAGCGCCGCCAGCGCCTGCAACGCGCTGAACACCTGGTCCTTCACCGCGCTCCAGCTGCGTGGCCGGCCCTTGTCGAGCACCACCGCCTCCCGCTCGGCGCGGAAGGCGTCGTCGAACATCACCCGCTCCAGCAGGGCCTCCAGCTCGGGCATGTTCTGCGGCGTGAAGTAGAGTGCCGCCTCGCCGCCCGCCTCGGTCAGCGCGGAGTGGCGCGGCGTGACCACCACCTTGCCATGCGCCAGCGCCTCGGTGATGGGCAGGCCCCAGCCCTCGTAATGGCTGTTGTAGACGGTGAAGGAGCAGCGCTCGTAGAGCGCGTCCAGCTCCAGGTCGGAGATGCGCGAGAGCAGCACGACATGGCGCTGCAGCTCGGGCGCGTTCTGCAGCAGGTTCAGCGCCGCCTCGGCGTGCCAGCCGGCCTTGCCCACGCAGACCAGGCGCGGCACCCGGGAGGGGCCGTGCCGGCGCAGCAGCTGCAGCCAGGCGCTGAACACCAGCAGGTGGTTCTTGCGGCTCTCGATGGTGGAGACGAACAGGGCGAAGCGCTCGCCCGGCCGCAGCACGCGCAGCGCCGGCATCGACATGTCGCCCGACAGCGCGGCGACGCTGCGCGGGTCCGCGTCGAGCCGCACCACATGGCCGGGCAGGGTGAAGCCGGGCTGCAGCCGCGACATCTGCTCGGTCACGTCGCGCAGCGTGTTCTCGGAGTTGCACAGCAGGCCGTGCGCGTGCAGCCCCAGGGCGGAGAACCAGCGCGCGTAATCCTGCACCATGCTCTGCAGGCAGTGCTCGGGCACGATCAGCGGCACGCAGTCATGCACGAAGGGCACGTAGCGGACGCCGTCGCGCTCCTGCACGGCGCGCAGGGCGCGGAAATACTCCGCGAAGCCGAAGGAATTGCCGAGATTGACCAGCAGCGCCCCGGGCGCGAAGGCGATGGGCGGGGCCTTGGCCACCTTCTCGCGCAGCGTGTCGCGCGCCTCGGTCCAGTCCGGGTCCTCCGTGTCTGAGCCGGAGGCGGAGAGGGCGCAGAGCGTGGCGAAGGCCGCGCCGTCCACCGGGTGCCAGTTCAGCTCCGCCGGGTCGAAGGCGGCGAAGGACAGCTGCAGCCCCTCCGGCGGCGCCTCGGCGATGGCGCGGTTGACGATGCCGATCTGCACCCGCTGGATGCCCGTCGGCGTCCGCGCGCCGTTGAAGTAGTCCAGCACGTCGCTGACATCGAGCGCCACCGAGACGGCCGCCCCCGGCGGCGAAGACGCGGCCGCCGCCGGGGGGGGCGCCTCCGTGGCATCCGCCGCGGCGGAGGCTGTGGGCGCGGGGAGGAAGTCCGCAGGAGGCGAGACCGCGCCGCCGGGCGGGGGCTGCGCCAGCCAGGCCTCGCTGGCCCGGGCTTCACGCTGGGCCTCCGCATGGCCGGGGTCCAGCGCCAGGGCCCGCGCATAGGCCAGCGCCGCGTCCCGGCGCTGGCCCAGCAGCTTGTGGGCATGGCCGATCTGCAGCTGCAGGTCCGCATCCTCCGGCGCCTGCCGCTCGGCGTCCCGGTAGCGGTCCAGCGCGGCCTCGACCTTTCCGGCCTCTTTCAGGCAATGGCCTTCCTGCACCCGCAGGGGCCATGCCTCCGGCCGCAGCAGCACGACGCGTGCATAGAATTGCGCGGCCTGCAGCCATGCGCCCTGGTCGCGCCGGCTGTCGGCGGCGGCCAGCAGCTGGTCGGCATCGTCGGAGTTAAGCTCGGCGTCTGATGTCATTGTGTCCGGTTTCGTAATCCACGCTTCGGGGGGAAGGCAACCTCGTGTCGGCGGCTCAACGATACCATCGGCCTTAATGTTCCGGCAGGGCGCCACCACCGCGCAGCACGGCCTCGGCGGCGGCGGACCAGCCATCCCCCTCGTGCAGCACCAGCCCGGCCTGGATCTGGTCCGGCCCCCGTCCCAGCCGGTGGCCGCGCAGGAGCACGCGCCGCGCGGCCTGCCCCGCGCGTGGCCAGAAGGGGATCAGCACCACCTCGGCGCAGCGGGCGGCGCGCAGCGCGGCCGCGGCCTCGGCGAAGCGCGCCGCCGGCAGGATCAGGCTGAGGCTGCCCCGCCGCTCCAGTGGCGCCGCCAGGGCGCGGGTCCAGGCGGCGAGGTCCGGCCCGGCGCCGGCATGGGTGGCGCCGGCGCGCATCGCCTCGGGCGGCGGGCTGCCGCCGGGCCAGTAGGGCGGGTTGGCGAAGGAATGGTCCAGCCGGGGCAGGGCACGCCGAAGGGCAGGGTCGGCGATGTCGCCCTCCAGCACCGTCACCTGCGCGGCCACGCCGTTGAGCGCGGCGTTGCGGCGCGCCAGCGCGGCCAGGGCGGGCTCGCGCTCCACCGCGAAGACGCGCAGCCCCGGCACGCGCGCCATCAGGCACAGGAACACCGCGCCGCTGCCGCAGCCGCCCTCGAGCACCGTCTGCCCCGGCCGGGCCGGGATGCCGGCGGCCAGCAGCACCGCGTCCAGCCCGGCGCGCAGCCCCTGGCGCGGCTGCAGCAGGCGCACGCGGCCATCCAGCAGCCGGTCCTCGGCCAGTTCCTCCGCCGCCGCGAGGCTCATGCCGGGGCCTCGCCCGCCTGCCGCAGCACGGCCAGGGCGCGGCGATGATCCTCCTCCAGCACCGCCAGCCGGCGCGGGAAGGCACCGATGCCGCCATGCAGGGCGCTGACATGCGCGTCGAGCTGCACCGCCGTGATGCCCGCATCCGCCAATAGCGCCACCAGGAAGGAGAGACGGACCGGATCGGGGCTCTCAACCAGGACGCGCATCGGGTGTGGATCTCCGGCATGGGGCCATGGGCCGCTCGGCCGGCGCCTTGCTGCCCGGGAACCCGGTGGGTATGGTGCGCGCCCCAGCACAGAGGTCAATGGCCGCGTGAGCTTTCCCGCCGCGCCGATGCGCACCGCGCCCGATACGATGCCCAGCACCCCCCCACGCCCGGATGCCGAGGATGCGCTGACCGCCCTCATCGGCCTGGTGCGGGAGGATCTGGAGGCCTGCAACCGCCTCATCCTCGAGAAGATGCAGAGCCCGGTGCAGCTGATCCCGCAGCTGGCGGCGCATCTGATCGCGGCCGGCGGCAAGCGGCTGCGCCCGCTGCTGACCCTGGCCGCCGCCCGCCTCTGCGGCTACCGGGGCGAGCGGCATGTGGGCCTCGCCGCCTGCGTCGAGTTCATCCACACCGCCACCCTGCTGCATGACGACGTGGTGGACGAGAGCGACCTGCGCCGCGGCCAGGCCAGCGCCAACGCCGTGTTCGGCAACCAGGCCAGCGTGCTGGTGGGCGACTTCCTGTTCGCCCGCGCCTTCCAGCTGATGGTGGCGGATGGCTCGCTCGAGGTGCTGGACATCCTCTGCTCGGCCGCGGCCACCATCGCCGAGGGCGAGGTGCTGCAGCTCGTCATCCAGAACGACACCTCCTCCACCGAGGCGCAGTACCTGGACGTGATCGAGGGCAAGACCGCCGCCCTCTTCGCCGCCGCCACCCGCGTCGGCGCCGTCGTCGCCGACCGGCCGCGCATCGAGGCGGAGGCGCTGGACAGCTATGGCCGCAACCTCGGCATCGCCTTCCAGCTCGTCGACGATGCGCTGGACTACTCGGCCGAGCAGGAGCGGCTGGGCAAGACGGTGGGCGACGATTTCCGCGAGGGCAAGATTACCCTGCCGGTGCTGCTGGCCTTCGCCCGCGGCGACGAGACGGAGCGCGCCTTCTGGCGCCGCGTGCTGGAGGAGCGGGAGCAGGGCGAGGACGACCTTGCCCATGCGCTGGCCCTGATGCAGCGCCACCGCGCCTTCGAGGACACCATCGCCCGCGCCCGCCACTATGGCGACCAGGCCCTGGCGGCGCTGCAGGGCTTCCCCGACTGCGCCGAGAAGCAGGCGCTGATGGATATCGTCGAGTTCTGCATCGCGCGGGCGCGCTGAGGCGGGGGAGGGGAAAGCCTCTCCGGCTCCACGCATCCCCGAGAAGCCCCTGGGCGCTGCCACCGCAGCGCCCTTTTTTATGCCTTGCGGCGCAGGGTGCCTGCCTTCTATCGTTGTGACATGTCAGTGACACTAAAAGAGACCTGTCATGTCGATGCTGCTGCCCGTGGAGATGCCGCCCTCGCTCACCGAGCAGGCCGTCACGGCACTGCGGCGTGAGATCCTGACCACCCGGCTGCGCCCCGGCGAGACGCTGAGCGAGACCGCCGCCGCGCAGATGCTGGGGCTCGGCAAGGCACCCGTGCGCGCCGCCCTCGCCCGGCTGGCCGAGGAGGGGCTGGTGCAGGCGGTGCCGCGCCGGGGCTGGATCGTCTCCCTCGTCACCATCCGCGACATCCACGAGGTGTTCGGCCTGCGCCTGCTGCTGGAGCCCGAGGCGGCGCGCCGCGCCGCCGGGCGGGTGGATGCCGAGGCGCTGCGCCGGCTCGACGCCGTCTGCGCCTGCGGCTACCGCCCGGAGGACGAGGAGAGCACCCACGCCTTCCTTGACGCCAACAAGGCCTTCCACGTCGCCGTGGCCGAACTGTCGGGCAATGGCAGGCTGGCGCGGCAGATCGACCGGCTGCTGGACGAGAGCACCCGGATGCTGGCCCTCGGCCTGCGCCGGCGGGACCGCACGGGCGAGATGGCGCATGAGCACCACGCCCTGACCGAGGCGCTGGCCCTCGGCCGCGCCGAGGAGGCCGCCGCCATCATGCACGAGCAGGTCGCCGCCTCGCAGGCCATGGTGCTGGCGGCGCTCACCGCCCCCGATTCCGCCACCGTCATCTGAAGGCCGCGCGCCCATGTCCTTCATCGCCCCGAATCCCGCGCCGCTGGCCCCTCCCTTGGCCGCCATGCTGGCCGACATCGCCGCCGCCGCCCGCGCGCCGGAGGCGGAACGGCCGGGCCGCGTCGCCGCCGCCCTCGCGCCCTACCTGGCGGTGCCCGACCTGCTGGCGCCGGGGGCCTGCCCCTGCAATCCGGAGCGCTATGTGCGCCACCTGCTGCACGCCGACCCGGCCGGTGGCTACGCGGTGGTGGCGCTGGCCTGGCGGCCTGGGCAGATGAGCCCGGTGCACGCCCACCGTACCTGGTGCGCCCTGGGCGTGTACCGTGGCACGCTGACGGAAGGGCACTACGCCCCCGGCCCCGGCGGCACCCCCCGCCAGACCGGCAGCGTGCTGCGCCCGCGCGGCGCCACCTGCCACGGCCCCGCCGACCCCGCGCTGATCCACCGCCTCGCCAATCTCAGCGGCGAGGAGGCGGTCTCCATCCATGTCTATGGCGTGCCCTATGAGCGCTTCGGGGCGGATGTGAATCTGGTCTACGCCGATTGATGGGAGCAGTCTGGACGGCAGACCGATAGCCGGAAGGAAGCCCCGCCTTGGCCGAGACCGCCGCCGACCTGCCCCCCAGCCTCTGGGCATCGAGCGCCCCGCCGCCGCCGCCCTCGGCCAGGTGCAGCGCGGCGGAGAGGCCGGTGAAGCCGCCGCGCTGCACCTGGCCGAGGGCGGCGCCGACACGGTGCTGCTGGAGGCGGCGCAGATCGGCTTCGGCGCCTCGGGCCGCAACAACGGGCAGGTCATCCCCAACCTGTCGCGGCTGGACCCGGACGACATCGTGGCGGGCGTGAAGCCGGAGCATGGCGGGGCGGAGAAGGGGGAGCAGCTGGTCGCCCTGATCCGCGACAGCGCCAGCCTCGTCTTCGACCTGATCCGCCGGCACGGCATCGCCGCCGAGGCGGTGCAGAATGGCTGGTTCCAGCCGGCGCACCGCCCCTCGCGCATGAAGGTGGCGGAGCGGCGCGTGGCGCAATGGGGCCGGCGCGGCGCCCCGGTGCGCCTGCTGGGGCGGGAGGAGACGGCCCGCCTCGCCGGCAGCGAGTTCTGGCATGGTGGCTGGGAGAACCCGACCGGCGGCCGCATCAACCCGATGGGCTTCGCGCGTGGCCTCGCCGCCGCCGCCATCGCCGCGGGGGCGCGGGTGCACACCGGCAGCCCCGCCACCGCCATCGCCCGCACGGAAGCGGGCTGGCGGGTGGAGACGCCGCGCGGCGCCGTGCTGGCGCAGCGCCTGATCGTCGCCACCCATGCCTACACGCCGCCCGGGCTGTGGCCGGGGCTGGAGCGCAGCCTGGTGCCGGTGCGCTCCTACCAGATGGCCACCACGCCGCTCTCCGACAACGTCCGCAAGACCATCCTGCCCGAGGGCCACGCGCTCTCCGACACCCAGGGCGACCTGCACTTCTTCCGCTTCGACGCCTCGGGGCGGCTGATCACCGGCGGCGGGCTG
This sequence comes from Roseomonas sp. TS2, assembly GCF_058833935.1. Taxonomy (NCBI): domain Bacteria; kingdom Pseudomonadati; phylum Pseudomonadota; class Alphaproteobacteria; order Acetobacterales; family Roseomonadaceae; genus Roseomonas; species Roseomonas sp. TS2. Next base: position 29,622 of record NZ_JCACVY010000005.1, read on the forward strand.
ATCCTGCCCTTCGGCTGGGACGGGCGCATCCGCGCGCGCATCCGGGCCCGGCTCCGGAGCGTGTTCCCGCAGATCGGCGATTTCGACTTCACCCATGCCTGGTGGGGCTACATCGCCGCGACGGACGACAAGGCGCCGCATCTCTACGAGCTGGCGCCGGGGGTGCTGGCCTGGACGGGGTGCAATGGCCGCGGCGTGGCGCTGGCCACCGCGCTGGGGCGGGAGATGGCGCGGGCCAGCCTGGGAAAGCCGCTCTCCGAGATCGCGGCGCCGGTGGAGACGCTGCGGCGGATCGCCGGCCACGCTTTCGCGCCGCTCGGCGTCGCCTGGAACCAGGCGCTGTTCCGCTGGAAGGACCGGCGCGACTGAGGGGCAGGGCCGGGGAAGCGCCCCGGCCCCGGCCGCGTCACGCCGGGTGCTGGTCCGGCGCCGCGTCGCTGTTGAGGGCGATGTACTTGGGCAGGCCGATCTGGCGGATCAGCTCGAACTGCGTGTCCACGAAGTCTGCATGCTTCTCCTCGTCGATGAGGATGCGGACGAACAGGTCGCGGGAGACGAAGTCGCGCGCGCTCTCGCAGTAGGCGACAGCCTCGCGCAGGTCGGCGATGGCCTTCTCCTCCAGCTTCTGGTCGCAGCGGAGGACTTCCTCGACATTCTCGCCGATCAGGATCTGGTTCAGCCGCTGCACATTGGGCAGGCCGCCGAGGAAGAGGATGCGGTTGATCAGCTCGTCCGCGTGCTTCATCTCCTCGATCGATTCGGCGTATTCGTGCCGGCCGAGCTTGGTGACGCCCCAGTTCTCCAGCATGCGGGCATGCAGGAAGTACTGGTTCACGGCGGTCAACTCATTGGTGAGCTGGGTGTTGAGGTGCTCGATTACCTTGGGGTCGCGCAGCATGGCGGCTCTCCGTCACGAAATGTCCGGACGACAGAGTGGCCGCGCGGCCGGAAACCGTCAAGTTGTTGTATTTCCTTGAAAACGCGAGTGAGAGACGATCTCAGTCGCCCACCGCCACCTGGCTGGCGCCGGCCGGCTGGTCGCGGATGATGGACAGCATCGTGCCGGTGCAGCAGCCGCATTGCGCGTTGCAGTTGCAGGCGGCGTAGACCTCTTTCGGCCGGCGCGCGCCGTCGGCGATGGCGTTGCGGATCTGGGTGTCGGTCAGGCCGTTGCAGAGGCAGACATACATGAAGGGCACCGCGTCGGAAGGGACGACGCGGTTGATAGCCATTCGCACTTCCAATTGCAAGTCAGTCGCAATCTCGGAGCGTGTCGAGAACGGCCCGCCCGTAGCGCTCCAGCTTGGTGGCGCCGACGCCGGGGATGGTGCCCAGCGCCGTCAGGCTGTCCGGCCGGCTGGCGGCGATCTCGGCCAGCGTCCGGTCCTGGAAGATGACATAGGCCGGCACGCCCTGGGCGAGGGCGGTGCGGCGGCGCCAGTCGCGCAGCGCGGCGAAGCACGGGTCGCCCGCGCCGGCCGCGACGGCGGCATCTGCGGCGCGGGCGCGGGGCACGGGGCGGCTCGCCGGCGCCACCAGCTCCTCGCGGAACATCACCGGCTGCTCGCCCTTCAGGATCGGGCGGGCGGCGTCGGTCGGCACCAGCTCGCCATGGTTCTCCACCGCCACGTCCAGCGCGCCCTGCGCCACGAGCTGGCGGGCGATGCCTTTCCACGCCGTCTCCGTCAGGTCGCGCCCGACGCCGAAGGTGGGCAGCTGGTCGTGCCCGAACTGCGCCACCTTGGCCGTGGTCTTGCCCTGCAGCACGTCGATCAGGTGGCCAAGGCCGAAGCGGCGGCCGGTGCGCAGCACCGCCGAGAGCAGCTTCTGCGCCGCCACCGTGCCGTCGAACAGGCGGGGCGGGTTCTGGCAGATGTCGCACTGGCCGCAGGGCTCGGGCGCGTCCTCGCCGAAGCAGCGCAGCAGAAGCTGGCGGCGGCAGGTGGCCGCCTCGGCAATCGCCACCATGGCGTCCAGCCGCTGCCGCTCCACGCGCTTCTGGTCGTCGCCCGCGCTGCTCTCGCCGATGCGGTGGCGGGCCAGCGCGATGTCGCCCGCGCCGTAGAGCAGCAGCGCCTGGGCCGGCAGCCCGTCGCGCCCGCCGCGGCCGATCTCCTGGTACCAGCTCTCCGGGCTGCGCGGCAGGTCGGTGTGCGCCACCCAGCGCACGTCGGGCCGGTCGATGCCCATGCCGAAGGCGATCGTGGCGGCCATCACCACCGCGTCGCCGCGGGCGAAGCGGCGGTGCGCCTCACGCTTCTCGCCCGGCTCCAGCCCGGCATGGAAGACGAGGGAATCGTGGCCGTCGGCGCGCAGCCACTCGGCGGTCTGCTCGGCCTTGCGGCGGCTGCCGCAATAGATCAGCCCGGCGCCGGTGCCGTCGCCGGCGCGGCGGATGAACTGGCGGATCTGCGTCCGCTCCTGCTCGCGCGGCTGGGCGGCGATGAAGATGTTCGGCCGGTCGAAGCTGGCGCGGAAGAGGGGGCTGTCCTCCAGCCGCAGCTGCCGCTGGATGTCCTGCACCGTGCGCGGGTCGGCGGTCGCGGTCAGCGCCAGGCGCGGCACGGCGGGGAAGCGCTCGGCCAGCACGGTCAGGCCGCGGTACTCGGGGCGGAAGTGATGGCCCCACTGGCTGACGCAATGCGCCTCGTCGATGGCGAAGAGGGCGAGGCGCATCTCGTCGAGCCGCGCCAGCGTCTCCTCGTTCACCAGCCGCTCGGGCGAGACGTAGAGCAGCTTCAGCGAGCCGTCGTTCAGCGCGCGCCGTACCGCGCGCGCCTCGTCGGGGTCGAGGTCGGAGTGGAGGGCGGCGGCGGGGATGTCCTGCTGCCGCAGCGCCGCCACCTGGTCCTCCATCAGCGCGATCAGCGGCGAGACGACGACGCCAAGCCCCGGCCGGCACAGCGCCGGCACCTGGAAGCACAGGCTCTTGCCGCCGCCGGTCGGCATCAGCACCAGGCCGGAGCCGCCCGCCACGGCATGGCGGACCACCTCCTCCTGCATGCCGCGGAAGCCGGTGTGGCCGAAGACCCGGTGCAGGACCTCCAGCGGCTCTTGCGTCTCCCGCATGAAGTCTCCGTTCAGCGCGAAGTCTCCGTTCAGCGCGCCGGGGCCTGCCCGCCCAGCACGATCTCCACCCGGCGGCTTTCCAGCGGCATCATCTCGAAGGGCACCGGGCCGCGCGGCGCCACGCTGATGCGCGCGGCCGGTACGCCCTGATCGCGCAGGGAGTTCGCCACATGCTCGGCGCGGGCGGCGGAGAGGGCGCGGTTGTAGGCCCGCCCGCCATCGGGGTCGGCAAAGCCCATCACCCGCACCGCCAGGCTGGCATCGGCCTGCGCCTTGCGGGCGGCGTCGGCCACCACGGCCTGCGCCGCCTCGTCCAGCGCGGCGCTGTCCTCGGTGAAGAACACGACATGGACGGGCTCCTGCGATGCCTCGCCGCCGGGCATGGCGCAGCCCGCGAGCAGCGGCAGGGCGAGGAGGCCGAGTAGGAAGGGGCGGCGCATGCGCGCGTTCTCCGGTGGGGAGTCGATGGGGACGGCGCAGAGATGCGCGGCGGGCGGCGCAACGTCAACCGCGCGCCCGGAAAGGGCTGGCCTGCGCCGCGGCCACGCACTAGGTTCCGCGCCTTTCACGCAGGGGAGGGGCGGATGGCGCCGTTGTCGCTCGGCATCGTGGGCTTCGGGATCATGGGGGAGCGGCTGGTGCGCACCGCCTTCCCGCATCCGGAGATGCGGCTGGCAGGCATTTGGGATCCTTCGCCCGAGGCGGCGGCGCGGCTGGAGGCGGCGGCGCCCGGCGTGCCGATGCTGGCCGACGCGGCGGCGGTGATCGCGGCCTGCGACGCGCTCTACATCGCGGCGCCGCCGGCCGCGCACATCCCGCTGGCGCGCGCCGCGCTGGCGGCCGGCCGCGCCGTGTTCCTGGAGAAGCCGCTGGCCACCGGGCTGGAGGAGGCGGAGGCCTTCGTGGCCGAGGCGGAGGCCGCCGGCGCGCGGGCGGCGGTGAACTTCCCCATGGCCTCGTCGCCGGCGGTGGCGCAGCTTTCCGCCTGGCGGCAGGCCGGGGCGGTGGGGGCGCCGCAGCGGCTCGAGATCGTCACCGAGTTCGGCCGCTGGCCGCGCGGCTGGCAGAGCGACGCGGCGGGCTGGCTCGCGCGCCGTGCCGAGGGCGGCTTCACCCGCGAGGTGATGTCGCATTTCCTGTTCCTGACGCGCCGGCAGCTCGGCCCGCTGGTGCTGCATTCGGCCCGTGTCACCTATCCGGCCGGCGACGGCGCCGAGACGGCGATCGAGGCGGAGCTGAGCGCCGGCGGCGTGCCCGTGACGCTGCGGGGCGGCGTCGGCCGCATCGCGGAGGACGAGGCCAACAGCTGGACGCTGACCGGCGCGGCGGGGGCGATCCGCCTGCGCAACTGGTCGCTGGCCGAGAAGTTGGAGGCGGGCGGCGAATGGCGCCAGGCGCCGGATGCGCTGCCCAACGAGGCGATGCGCCCGATGGTGCTGCGCGGGCAGGTGGAGAAGCTGGCCGCGCTGACCCGGGGTACGCCGCAGAGCCTCGCCACGCTGCGGGAGGCGCTGGAGGTGCAGCAGGTTGTGGAGACGCTGTTGCGCTCCTGAAAATTTCACGGCTGCGGCGCGGGAAACTTCCACAAAAGCTTCTTCATTTCGGTTTCGGACACGCTTGAGTTGTGATATACCTTTGGTTGCGCGCAACGGCTCCGCTTCCCGTGCCAGGAGGGAAACAGAGCCGGCGCGCCACCTGCCGGAGAGGGACGGCAGGCGGCGTTGTGGCGGGGGGCATGATGCCAGTGCGACTGCTCCACACGGGAATGTGGTTCAACGATGCAATCTGGTTACGATTCGTGGCTCGACATGAAGCGGGGTCGTTGCGCATCACAGGGCGACACGCTTCCACCGGGCCGCATGGCTTCCGGTTCAGCCTTCTCGGCGGGCCGGAAGGTCCGGAGGGAGGCCTGGAGCTAGGGGCTTTTCCGAAAGCTTTGCGGGCGCTGCATGTCCGCCTCCCTAACTCCACTCTGGCGACAAAATAAGCGGGATCGTATCGAAACCATAGCCATCCCGCTCCGATTAAGCCTCCCGGAACGACCGTTTCCTGGATTGCCGGCCGGCATGCGGCCGATACCGTTTCCAATCGCTCTGTCGGGCCCGTCAGCCGGGCGGGCAAAGCCTGTTGAGGACATAAACCTGAAATGCCTGTTCATAACGCTCCGGATCAGTTGATCGGTATTCTGCGCGATACCGTTGTCGCCTTGGTGCGGCGCGATGGGCACGATCTTTCCGCGCGGCAGCTGGGCGTCTTCCTGACCGTCTACATGGGCGAGGGGCCGCACACCGTGCGTGGCCTGGCGGCGACGCTGAACGTCTCCAAGCCGGCGATCACCCGTGCGCTGGACCGCCTGGGCGAGCTCGATCTGGCGCGCCGCAAGACCGACCCGCAGGACCGCCGCAGCGTCCTGGTGCAGCGCACCGTCAAGGGCGCCGCCTTCCTGCGGGAGATCCGCGGCATCATGGTCGAGGCGGACAGCGTGGCGCATGCCGTCTCGCCCTCCGAGCCCGCCAACACCGAGAGCGCCGCGCGCCGCGCCGGCTGAAGGCCGTCTCCGGAACCGCCTGCCGCTCCGGCACCAAGGCCGGCAGCGCGGGCGGTTCTCCGCGCATTCCGCGTGGCATCTCCCTTCGCGGTGCCCGGCCTGTAGCGCCGGCCCGGCGGATCGTCCGGAGAGGAGGGGGGTCGCGCGTCAGGCAGGATGCTTCTAGGCTGGCGGTGCTGTCATCCGCTGCCACGGAGCGTCCCGCATGCCGGATTCCCTGCCCGTCGACCCCAGCCGCCTGAAATTCGGCATCGGCCAGCCTGTGCCGCGCAACGAGGACCCGCTCCTGCTGCGCGGCCAGGGCCGCTATACCGACGACCTCCAGCTTCCCGGCCAGCTCTGGTGCGTGATGGTGCGCAGCCCCTACGCCCATGGCGTGCTGCGCGGCCTCGACACCAGCGCGGCGAAGGAGGTGCCGGGCGTCGTCGCCGTGTTCACCGGCGAGGATCTGCAGGCGGCCGGCTACGGCACGCTCCGCTGCACCATCTCGCTGCCGGGGCTGACCAATATCGAGCGCCCGGTGCTGGCCACCGACAAGGTGCGCTTCGTGGGCGACCCGATCGCCTTCGTCGTCGCCGAGACGAAGGAAGCGGCGAAGGACGGCGCCGAGGCGGTGCTGCCCGACATCGACCCGCTGCCCGCGGTGACCGAGGCCTCCGCCGCCGCCGCGCCGGATGCGCCCCAGCTCTACGACCACGTGGCCGGCAACCAGGTGCTCGACTTCCACTATGGCGATGCCGCCAAGGTGGCCGAGGCCTTCTCCGGTGCCGCGCATGTCACACGGCTCTCGCTGCGCAACAACCGCGTGGTGGTCTGCGCGATGGAGCCGCGCAGCGCCATCGGCGTTTATGACGCGGAGGAGGGGCGCTACACGCTGCATGTCGGCAGCCAGGGCGTGTTTGGCCTGCGCAACCAGATGGCGGGCGACCTGCTGAAGGTGCCGGTCGAGAAGCTGCGCATCCTGACAGGCCATGTCGGCGGCAGCTTCGGCATGAAGGCCTCCGCCTATCCGGAATATCTCTGCCTGCTGCACGCGGCGAAGGTGCTGGGCCGCCCGGTGAAGTGGACCGACGAGCGCACCGGCAGCTTCCTCTCCGACCAGCACGGCCGCGACCATGAGGTGAATGCGGAGCTGGCGCTCGATGCCGAGGGCCGCTTCCTGGCCGTGCGGCTCACCAGCTTCGCCAATATGGGTGGCTACCTCGCCACCGTCGGTCCGCTGATGGGCACGCTGAACTTCACCCGCAACGTCCAGAGCAACTACGCCACGCCGCTGATCGAGGTGGCGACGCGCTGCCTGGTGACGAACACCACGCCGGTCTCCGCCTATCGCGGCGCCGGGCGCCCCGAGGGCAACTACTTCATGGAGCGGCTGATCGAGACGGCCGCCGCCGAGATGGGCCTCGACCCGATCGAGATGCGCCGGCGCAACCACATCCGCCCCGAGCAGATGCCCTACGCCGCCGCCTCCGGCTCCAACTACGATGGCGGCGAGTTCTCCGCCGTGCTGGAAGAGGCGATGCGCGCCGCCGACTGGGAGGGCTACGAGGCCCGCAAGGCGGAGAGCACCGCGCGGGGCTTCCTGCGCGGCCGCGGCGTCGGCAATTTCCTGGAGTGCACGGCGCCGCCGGCCAAGGAGATGGGCGGCCTGCGCTTCGGCGAGGATGGCAGCGTCACCATCGTCACCGGCACGCTGGATTACGGCCAGGGGCACTGGACGCCCTTCGCCCAGGTGCTGCACCAGACGCTGGGCATCCCCTTCGAGCGCATCCGGCTGGTGCAGGGCGATTCCGACCAGCTCATCGCCGGCGGTGGCACGGGCGGCTCGAAGTCGCTGATGGCCTCGGGCGCCGCCATCGTCGAGGCCTCGGCGCTGGTGGTTGAGAAGGCCCGCGCCGCCGCCGCGCATGTGCTGGAGGCGGCGGTGGCGGATATCGAGTTCGAGCCGCATGCCGAGGGCGGCGCGCGCCTGTCCATCGCCGGCACGGATCGCGGCATCGGCCTGCTGGAGCTGGCGCAGCGCCTGCGCACCGAGACGCACCTGCCGGACGGCGTGCCGGAGACGCTGGATGTCTCGCACATCTTCGACCAGGCGCCGATGGCCTTCCCCAATGGCTGCCACATCGCCGAGGTGGAGATCGACCCGGAGACGGGCGTCACCCGCATCGACCGCTACGTCACGGTGAACGATTTCGGCGTCATCGTGAATCCGCTGCTGGTGCAGGGGCAGGCGCATGGCGGCATCGTGCAGGGCATCGGCCAGGCGTTGATGGAGCGTACCGCCTACAGCGAGGATGGCCAGCTCCTCTCCGGCTCCTATTCCGACTACGCGCTGCCGCGCGCGGTAGACGTGCCGAGCTTCGAGTTCATCAGCCATGCCGTGCCGGCCAAGACCAACCCTCTCGGCGCCAAGGGCTGCGGCGAGGCGGGTTGCGCCGGGTCGCTGCCCGCGGTGATGAACGCCGTGGTGGACGCGCTCTCCGCGCGTGGCGTCACGCATATCGACATGCCGGCGACGCCGGAGACCGTCTGGCGCGCGCTGCACGCGCACGCCTGATTCCTTGCCTGCCACCCATACGGGAGAAAACATGCCCAACCCCCCCATCGGCTTCGCCCCCGGCATCAGCCTTTCCGTCGCCTCCCGCATCGGCGAGGCGGCGCTGGCCAAGGGGCGTGAGCTGAACCTCGCGCCGCTGACCGTGGTGGTGCTGGACCAGGCGGCGCAGCCGAAGCTGCTGCTGCGCGAGGACGGCGCCAGCCTGCTGCGGCCCGAGATCGCCACCGGCAAGGCCTTCGGCGCCATGGCGCTGGGCTTTGGCGGCCGCGAGCTGGCGCGCCGCTCAGCCAAGATGCCGGGCTTCATGAACGCCTTCTCCGACCTGTGCGGCGGCCGTGCCGTGCCGGTGCCGGGCGGCGTGCTGGTGCGCGATGCGCAGGGCACCGTGCTCGGCGCCGTCGGCATTTCCGGCGATGCCTCGGACAAGGACGAGGTCTGCGCCGTGGCTGGCATCGAGGCGGTGGGCCTGGTGGCCGACACCGGCGACCCAGAGTGATGAACTAATAGAAAAAAGACGGGGGTCCGGGGGAATTCCTTCCCCCGGCCTTTTTGCCTTTCAGTCCTTCCCCAGCCCCAGGTCGCGCAGCAGCTTCCTGTTGGTTTCGCTCTCCGCCTGGAAGCGCTTGTGGAAGGCGCGCCCGGTGAGGAAGGTGGGCACGGCGTTCAGCCGCTCCGCCGCCAGCCGGAAGGGCTCGCTGGTCACCGCCAGGCGGCAGGCTTCCTCGATGGCGTTGGCCGCCTCGTCTGGGATGTCGGCCGGCGCCACCAGCCCGCCAGCCGAGGTGCCCGCCACCGGCAGCCCCATCTCCTCCGTGGTCGGCACGGCCGGCAGGCCGGGCAGGCGCCGGCTGCCGAACACCGCCAGCACCGGCAGCCCCGTTGCCGCGGGAATCGAGGGGCTTTCCACGAACACCATGATCTGCCCGCCCAGCGCCCCCTGGGCCATCGGGCCGGCGCCGGTATAGGGCACGTGCAGCCCGTCGGCCCCGGCCATGCGGAGGAGCGCGGCCAGCAGGATGTGCTGGGTGCTGCCCTGGCCGGGCGAGCCGAAGACCAGCGCCTCCGGCGCGCTGCGCGCCAGCGCCACCATGCCCTTCAGGTCGCGGAAGGGCATGTCGCGGCTTCCCACCAGCACCTGCGGGTTGTCATAGACCATGCAGAGGTAGCGGAAGCTGTCCACGCTGTAGGACAGGGATTGCAGGTGTGGCTGCGCCGTCAGCGGGTTGTTGGGCGACATGCCGATGGTGTAGCCATCCGGCCGGGCGCGGGCGACCTCGGCATCGCCGATGGTGCCGGCCGCGCCGCCGCGGTTGACCACCACCACCGGCTGGCCGAGCGCGCGTGCCAGCTCCTGCTGCAGCGCGCGGGCCATCAGGTCGGTGTTGCCGCCGGGCGGGTAGGGCACGACCATCTGCAACGGCCGGCTGGGGAAGCGCTCCTGCGCCCGCGCCGGGAGATGGGTGGCCGCCAGCAGGGCGCCGGCGGCCAGGGCCAGCGCGAGGGCGCCGCGGCGTCGTGTTCTGCGCATGGCGCGGCCGTGCTCGGGCCGGCTCAGCCGCCGACGCGGGCGGGCTGGGGGAAGAACTCGGCGGGGCGCATCAGCGAATTGAGCTGGCTGACCAGGTAGCCGGCCTCGGCGCTGCGGCGCATGAACTCGATCCATTCCGGGTCCGCCTGCATGGCGGCGCGGCGGCGCTCGCGGTCGGCGGCGTTCTCATAGGCCCAGATATGCACGTAGCAGTTCACGTCGCCGGTCTCAGTGACGAGGTAGGCCACCGGCATGCCCAGGTGCCGCGTCTGCGCCGCCAGCCCGTATTCCTGGTACAGCGCCAGCTGCTTGCGGATGGTTCCCGGGCGGCAGACGTAAGTGCGGTGGTCGAGCAGCATGGTTCGTTTTCCTCCGTTGCCGGAGCAGCATGATCCGGGCGCCGGCCCAGAGCAACCCATGTGGCAACCCATGTGGCAACCCGGGGTGGGCCGGGGTGTTGCCCCATGGGCGCCGGCACGGCGGCGGCCTGGCATTCATCGACACGGACAGGGCGGGGTTGAGTGATGGCGGAAGGCAAGGTGCGTTACGCGGTGGTGGGCGGCGGCTGGATCTCGCAGGCGGCCTTCATGCCGGCGGTGGCGCGGACGCGGAATTCCACCCTCGCCGCCATCGTCACCGGCGATGCCGAGAAGCGCGCGGCGCTCGGCGCCCGCTACGGCATCCCCGCCTATGACTATGGCGATTACGACCGGCTGCTGGCGTCCGGCGACATCGACGCGGTCTATCTCGCCACCCCCAACTGGCTGCACCGGGAGGGCACGGAAAAGGCGCTGGCGGCCGGCATCCATGTGCTGCTGGAGAAGCCGGCGGCGGCCAGTCTGGAGGATGCGGAGGCGATCCGCGATGCCGCCGCCCGTGCCCGCGCGAAGCTGATGGTGGCCTACCGGCTGCATTTCGAGCCCGCCACCCTGGCGGCGCTGGAGGTGGTGCGCAGCGGCCGGCTGGGGCAGGCGCGCCTGTTCTCCTCCGCCTTCGCGCAGATCGTGGCGCCCGGCAACCACCGCAGCAAGCACGGCTACTGGGCCGGCCCCGTGGTGGATATGGGCCCGTACCCGATCAACATGGCGCGGCACGTCTTCGGCGAGGAGCCGGTGGAGATCGCTGCCATCGGCACGCGAGACCCGGCGCTGGAGATGAATTTCGACGACACCGTCTCGGTGTCGATGCGCTTCCCCGGTGGCGGGCTGGCGCAGTTCTCGGTCAGCTATGCCGGGCGGCCGGTGGACCAGTACCGCATCCTCGGCAGCGCGGGCGATCTGGCGGTGGAGCCCGGATTCACCTTCGGCACAGGGCTGCGGCACCGGCTTTCCCTGCCGGGCGGCGTGCAGGAGGAAGGCTTCGCCGCGACCGACCAGTTCGCCGGAGAGCTGGAATATTTCTCGGATTGCGTGCTGCGCGGGCTGGACCCGGAGCCGGATGGCGAGGAAGGCTGGTGCGACATGCGCATCCTCGATGCCATCGAGCGCGCCCTGGCGCAGGGCGGGCGGGTGGCGCTGCCGCCCTTCCAGCGGCGCGCCCGGCCAGTGGCCAGCCAGCGGCGGGAGATCCCGCTGGACGCACCGCCGCCGCCCCTCGTCAACGCGCACGCCCCCGGCGAGGGATGAGCGGCGCGGCGCGGCTCAGGCCGGCACCGCCGCCGGCCGTGCCGCGTCGCGGATCGGCAGATGCACCAGCGCGGCGAACACGCCGGCCAGGATGCTGATGATCCACATCAGGTCGTAGCTGCCGGTGCGGTCGAAGATGAGGCCGCCCAGCCAGGCGCCGGTGAAGCCGCCGATCTGGTGGCCAAGGAACACCAGGCCGAACACCGTGGCCAGCCAGCGCATGCCGAAGTTGCGGGCGCACAGCGCCACGGTGGGCGGCACGGTGGAGAGCCACAGGATGCCCATGACGGCCGAGAAGGCCAGCACCGTGCCGGTGGTCTTGGGCGCCAGGAAGAAGATGGTCATCAGCACGGCGCGGCTGGCGTAGATCGCCACCAGCAGCTCCCGCCGCCGCCATTTCTGCGTCAGCTCCCCCGAGATCAGCGAGCCCGCCACGTTGAACAGGCCGATCAGGCTGATGGCGCCGGCGCCGACATAGCTGGGCAGGTGGCAGCTCGCCACGAAGCCCGGCAGGTGCACCGCCAGGAAGCTGACATGCAGCCCGCAGACGAAGAAGCCGAAGAACAGGCACCAGAAGGAGGTGCTGCGGAAGGCACGGCGCAGGGTCTGGCCCGCCGTCTCCTCGGCCGCCGCGGCGGCGCGGCCCGCGGCGGTGGTGGGCGGGGGCGCGGGGCGGTCGTTCAGCGGCAGGGCCAGCGGCACCATCAGCAGCGCCGCGCCCGCCATGACCAGCAGCGCGCCCTGCCAGCCGAAGCCGGCGATGCCGAAGCCCGCCAGCGGCACCACCAGGAACTGCCCGAAGGAGGAGCCGGCGGTGCCGAGCCCGGTGGCACGGCCGCGCTGCGATTCCGGCAGCAGCCGCGTCATGCTGGCCATGATCACCGGCATGCCGGCGGCCGAGACCGCGACCCCCATGACCAGCCCGGCGAAGAAGGTGAAGAGCGGCAGCCCGTCGGACAGCGCCATGCCCAGGATGCCCAGCATGTAGAGCACCGCGCCGCCGATGATGACGTTGCGGCCGCCGATCCGGTCCGCCAGCTGCCCGCAGAGCGGCTGGGAGATGCCGTTGACCAGCACCTGCAGCGCGATGGCGAAGGCGAAGCCGCTGGCGGTCCAGCCATTGGCGGCGGTCATCGGCGCCAGGAACAGGCCGAAGGATTGCCGCAGCCCCATGGCCAGGGCGGCGGCGCCCACGCCGCAGAGCACCAGGATCATCATGGGGGAGAGGCGGCGCCCGGGTAGGGCGCCGGGGCTGGCCCCCTGGGCTGCGTTGGGTTCGGGCGGCATGGTGCTTCCTCGCGGGCGTCGTTGCGCGAGGATGTCGCCCTCCGCGCGGGGCGGCAAGCCCGCCGCCGGCATGGCTGGGCGGGTTGCCCCGGCGCTGGCGGCATGGGAGAGGCAGGCGATGCTGCGCGCCCTGTACGACCGCATCCTCGCCCTCGCCGGCCACCGCCACGCGGAGCGCTGGCTGGCCGCCGTCTCCTTCACCGAGAGCAGCGTGTTCCCGGTGCCGCCGGATGCGCTGCTGCTGCCCATGTGCCTGTCCCGGCCGGAGCGCGCCTGGCGCTACGCGGCCATCTGCACCGTGGCCTCGGTGCTGGGCGGCCTGGCCGGCTACCTGCTGGGCTTCTTCCTCTACGAGACGCTGGCCGAGCCGCTGCTGCGCGCCTACGGCCAGGAGGAGGCGCTGGCGAATTTCGAGGCATGGTTCAGGGAATGGGGCGTGGTGGCGGTGCTGGTGATGGGGCTGACCCCCATCCCCTACAAGGCGGTGACTATCGCCGCCGGGGCCGCCGCCTTCAGCCCCGCTGCCTTCATCCTGGCCAGCCTGGTGGCGCGCGGGCTGCGCTTCTTCCTGCTGGCCGGGCTGCTGCGCCGCTACGGCGCGCCGATGCGCGACTTCGTCGAGCGCCGGCTGGCGCTGCTGACCACGCTTGCGGCGGGGTTGCTGGCCGGCGGCGTGCTGGTGCTGCGCGGGGTCTGAGCCGGCGGCGGGGCGGCCGGCGGAGAACCGGCCAGGCCCCGCGCCCAGCCGCGCCTCGTATCTCAGCCCAGCGCCTTCGCTGCCTCCATCACCGCCTTGGCGTGGCCCGGCACCTTCACCTTGCGCCAGACCTTCGCCACGCGGCCGTCGCGGCCGATCAGGAAGGTGCTGCGCTCCATGCCCATGTAGGTGCGGCCATACATGGATTTCTCGACCCAGGTGCCATAGGCCTGTGCCACCGTCTTCTCCGCGTCCGAGGCGAGGGGGAAGGCGAGGCCGTACTTCTCGGCGAATTTCTCGATCGGCTTCATCGGGTCCGGCGAGACGCCGATGACGGCGAGGCCGAGGCCCTGGAGCGCCGGCAGCGCCTCCTGGAAGTCGCAGGCCTCCTTCGTGCAGCCCGAGGTGTCGGCCTTGGGATAGAAATACAGCACGAAGGGCTGCCCCTTCATGGCGGCGAGCGAGACGCTGCGCCCGCCGCTGGCCGGCAGCTCGAACGCCGGGGCGTCCATGCCTTCCTCGATGCTCATCCAGTTCCTCCTGCGAGCCGGCCGAGGCGGCGCTCGAAAATGTCGCGCACCTGCTCGGCCTGGATGCGCATCTGCTGGCGGAAGGCCGGAAGGTCAACCGCGCCTGCATCGACGCCCGCCTGGCCCAGCAGCGGCGCCGTGGCGCGCAGCAGGGCGGCGGCGGTGGGGGCGGGCAGCGCCTCCTGCCGCCAGCGGCCGAGCGTCAGCCGCAGCAGGCCGAGGGTGGTGCGCCACAACCGGTCGGCGGCGATCAGCGTCTCCGCCTCCGCCGCCGGCAGCAGCCGGGCGCGGGCGAGGTTGGCCAGGGCCAGCCGCGTGGTGGGTGCCAGCACCTTCGGCTGGCGCGCCGCATGGGCGAGCTGCAGCGCCTGGGCGATGAACTCCACCTCCACCATGCCGCCCGGCATGGCCTTGATGTCCCACGGGCCGTCCACCGGCAGGTCGCGCAGCATGCGGGCGCGCATCGCCACCGCGTCGGCGATCGCGGTCTCGCCCGCATGGGCGATGATGGCGCCGCGCACCGCCTGCCCGATGCGCCGCCGCAGCGCCGGCGGCCCCGCCACGCAACGGGCGCGGGTGAGCGCCATGCGCTCCCAGGTCCAGGCGCTCTCGGCATGGTAGCGGGTGAAGGCGGAGAGCGAGGTGGCCACCGGCCCCTTGTTGCCCGAGGGGCGCAGCCGCATGTCCGCCTCGTAGAGCTTGCCTTCTGCGCCGGGGGCGGTGATGGCGCCGATCACCTGCTGCGCCAGCCGGCTGAAATAGACGCTGGGCGGCAGGGAACGCGGCCCGCCGCGGCTTTCCTCGGCATCCTCCGGGTGGTCGTAGATCAGCACCAGGTCGAGGTCGGAGCCGGGCAGCATCTCCTGCCCGCCCAGCTTGCCCAGCGCCACCACCGCCAGCGCGCCGCCGCGCACCTTGCCGAAGCGGGCGGCGAATTCCCGCGCGACATGCGGCAGCAGGGCGCCGATGGCGGCATCCGCCAGGGCGCTGCGCGCGGCGCCGGCGGCATCGGCGTCGAGCACGCCCTCCAGCGCCGCGGCATCGATCTCGAACTTGCCTTCGGTCACCATGCGGCGGGCGCCGTCCAGCGCCTCCTCGAAGTGGCGCGCCTGCTTCAGCAGGGCGGGCAGCACGGCGGCGGCGGCGCCGGGGTCGTCGCCGCCGCCGCCGGCCAGCAACCCGTCGAGCGAGGCGGGGTTGTTGGCGAGATGGTTGGCCAGCGCCGGCGCCGCGCCGAGAATGCCCGCCACGCGCCGCAAGAGTGCCGGGTTGCGATGGAACAGCGACAGCATCTGCACCCCCGCCGCCATGCGCGAGAGCACGGTGTCGAACCGCGCCAGCGCCGCGTCCGGCTCGCGCTGCGCGGCGAAGGCGGCGAGCAGCGTCGGCATCAGCTGGGTCAGCAGCTCGCGCGCCCGCTCGCTGCGGGTGGCGCGCAGCCGGCCGTGGTGCCAGCCGCGCACCATTCCGGCCACCTGGGCGGGCTGCGCGTAGCCCATGGCGGAGAGGGTGGCGAGGGTCTCCGGGTCGTCCTGCGCCCCGGTGAAGACGAGGCTGCCGCCGGCCCCCTCCGCGCCCGTGTCGTGGCTGAGCGCCGGCTCGCGCTCGAACATCTGTGCGTAGTGCTGCTCCACCCGGTTGAGATGGCCGGTGAGGGTGGCGGCGAAGCTGGGCGTGTCGGCGAAGCCCATGAAGCTGGCGATGCGCGCCAGCCCCTCCTCATCCTCCGGCAGGCGCTGGGTCTGGCGGTCCGCCACCATCTGCAGCCGGTGCTCGACATCGCGCAGGAAGACATAGGCATCGGCGAGGTCGGCGGCGGCGCGGCGTTCGATGCGCCCGGCGGCGGCCAGCGCCGCCAGCGCGCCGAGCGTGGTGGGGTCGCGCAGCCCCGGGTCGCGCCCGGCCCAGATCAGCTGCAGCACCTGGGTGGTGAACTCGATCTCGCGGATGCCGCCGCGGCCGAGCTTCACGTCGTGCCCGGCCACGCGCACCTCCGCATGCGCGCCGCGCGCGCCATGCGCCACGTGGATCTGCCGCTTGATCGAATGGATGTCGGCGATCATCGCGAAGTCGAGGTGGCGGCGCCAGACGAAGGGGCGGATCTCGCTCAGGAAGTGCTCGCCCAGCGCCCGGTCGCCGCCGACGGGCCGGGCCTTGATCATCGCCGCCCGCTCCCAGTTCTGGCCGAGCGATTCGTAGTAGGAGATGGCGGTGGCGATGTTGACGGCGAGCGGCGTGGCCGCCGGGTCGGGGCGCAGCCGCAGGTCGGTGCGGAAGACGTAGCCACCCGCCGTGCGCTCCTCCATCAGCTTCACCAGGTCGCGGGCGATGCGGACATAGAGGCCGCCGGCACGCTCGGCGTTGCAGGCGGCGGCCATGGGGTCGTAGAGGACCATCAGGTCGATATCGGAGGAGTAGTTGAGTTCGCCGCCGCCCAGCTTGCCCATGCCCAGGATGACCAGCCCCGAGCCGCGCGCCACCCCGCGCGAATCGCGGGCCCCCGCGCGCGGCAGACGCAACTCCCCACGCCCGGCCGCCTCGCGGAGCAGATGCGCGCAGGCATAGTCGATCGCCGCCTCCGCCAGGGTGGAGAGCGCGCCCGTCACCCGGTCCAGCGGCCATTGCCCGGCCAGGTCGGCGGCGGCGATGATCAGCGCCGCCTGCCGCTTGGCCTGGCGCAGCAGCGCCGCCACGGCCGGGCGCGCCGCATCCGGGTCGGCGCGGCCGAGCGGGTCCAGCGCCAGGGCGAAGGCGTCGTCCGGCCCGCGCTCGGCATGGCGCAGCAGGGTGGCGCTCTCCCGCTCGGCCAACTCGGCCAGATAGGGGCTGTGGCCGCCCAGCGCCGCCAGCAGGGCGGCGCCGGCGGGGGTGGCGGCATAGGCGCGTTCGGCCGCGCCGCGTTCGGCGAAGGCCTCCAGCAGCCGTTGCGCGGCCATCCGGTCGTGCGGGGCGGGCAGGGTTCGGGCGGGGAGAGTCGCGGGGCGCATGGCAGGAGAGCCAACCCATGCGCCGGCTGAGCGGTCAAGCCCTGCGTTGCTGCGGCTGGCTCGGCGGCTGGCTGGGCCGCACCCTGCTGGCGCTGCTGCTGGTCTCGGGCCTCGGCCTCGCGGCGCTGTCCTGGCGGCTGTCGCAGGGGCCGCTGCACCTGCCCGTGCTGGCCTCGGTGCTGGAGGACATGGCGCCGCGGCTGGGGCTGGAGGAGGCGCTGGAGGTGGAGGACGTCGCCATCGCCTGGTCCGGCTTCCGGCAGGCGGACCGCTCTCCGCTGGAGTTGCGGATCAGCGGCGTGCGGCTGCGCGACGCCGCGGGCGCGGTGCGGCAGGAGCTGCCGGATGCCACCGTGACCCTGGCCTTCGGCGAGCTGCTGCGCGGCACGGTGATGCCGCTGCGCATCGCCGTGCAGAAGCCGAACGTGGTGCTGGAGCGCGCCGCGGATGGCAGCGTCACCCTGGCCCTCGGCCGCACCCCGCCGCAGCCCTCGCCCGAGGCGCCGGCCACCCCCTCCGCCGAGGGCGGCGATTTGCTGCGCGGCCTGATCGGGCCGGAGGCGGAGGACACGCCACTCGGCGCGCTGCGGCGGCTGGACCTCGCCGATGGGCGCCTGACCATCCTCGACCGCCAGCTGAACCTGGTCTGGCGGCTGGAGGCGGTGAATCTGGCGCTGCGCCGCCTGCCGGGCGGCGGGGCGGAGGGCGAGGGCAGCGCCGCGCTGCGCCTGCCGGATCATGGCGCGCCGCTGCCGGTGCGCCTCGCCGGCCGGGTGGAGGGCGCCCTGGAGCGGCTGGAGGGCAGCCTGTCCCTGCCGGCGCTGGAGCCGGCCCGCATCGCCCGGCTGATGCCCGCCCTGGCGCCGCTGGCGCTGTTCGACGCGCCGGCCTCGCTCGAGATCTCCGGCCGGCTGGACGGGCGGCAGGCGGGCGCCCTGCCGCAGCTTGACCTGAAGCTGGAGGCAGGGCCGGGCGGCATCGTCCATGCCGGGCGGCGCATCGCCTTCGCCGGCCTGTCGCTGGCGGCGGAAGGCAACCCGGCGGCGCTGGAGCTGCGCCGGCTGCGCCTCGCCCTGCCGGCGGTGGCGCGGGAGAACGGCGGCGCCACCCCGGCGCCGCCGGTGATCGAGGCCAGCGGCCAGGCACGGCTGGAGGGCGGGCGCTGGCGCGCCGGGCTGGACCTCTCCCTGGCCACGCTCGCCGCCGCCGATCTCGGCGCCTACTGGCCGGAAGGGGTGGTCCCCGGCGCCCGGAAGTGGGTGGTGGAGAACGTCACCGGCGGTGCCTTCCAAGGTGGCCGGTTCGCGCTTGCCGCCGAGGCGGCGGCCGATCTTTCGGGGCTGCGCGTCACCGCGCTGGACGGCACGCTGGGGCTCGAGCAGGGGGTGGTGCACTGGCTGCGCCCCATCCCGCCGCTCGAGGCGGTGGCGGCCACGGCGCGCTTCGGCCTGAAGGAGATCCGCATCGAGGCCGCCACGGCGCGGCAATCGGGCACGGCGCTGAGCAGCCCGGGCGCGGTGATCCGCTTCCACGGGCTGGACGGCAGCCAGGAGCAGGCCGAGATCGAGGCGAAGCTGCGCGGCCCGGTGCCGGAGGTCGTGGCGCTGATCCGCCACCCGCGGCTGAAGCTGTTCGAGAAGCGGCCGCTCGACCTGAAGGAACCGGGTGGCCAGATGGAGGGCACGCTGCGCCTGGCCTTCCCGCTGCTGGAGGACATCCCCTCCGAGGTGCTGCGGGTGCAGGTGCAGGCGAGGCTGACCCAGTTGCGCCTGGCCGATGTGGTGCTGGGCAAGCGGCTGGAACGCGGCACCGCCGAGCTCAGCGTGACCAACAGCACGCTGAAGGCCAGCGGCAACGCGCAGCTCGACGGCATCCCGACCCAGCTCAGCGTTGAGATGGATTTCCGCCCCGGCCCCGCCACCCAGGTGGTCGAGCGCATCCGCGCCGAGGCGAGGCCGGATGCCGCCCGCATCGCCGATTTCGGGCTGGACCTGGAGGGCTTCGTGGCCGGCCCGGTCGGCGTGCAGGCGGTGATGGAGAAGCGCCGCGCCGGCGACATGCGCGTCAGCATCAATGGCGACCTGCGCGAGAGCCGCATGACGCTCACCCCCTTCGCCTGGAGCAAGCCGCCCGGCCAGCCCGCCACCGCCCAGGCCGAGCTGCGGGTGGAGGGGGAATCGCTGCGGGCGGTGGAGAGCTTCCGCGTCACCGCGCCCTCGCTCTCGGCGCGGGGGCGGGTGGGCTTCGCCGCCGCCAGCCGGCCGGAGCGGGTGGATGTGACGGAAGCCGCCATCTTCGCCGGCCGCTTCGCCGCGCAGGCCTGGCCCCCGGCGCGGCCCGGCACGCCCTGGCGCTTCCGCCTGGAGGGGCCGGTGCTGGACCTCGGCCCGGCGCTGGCCGCGCAGGACGCCGCCGGTGGCGACGCGGCCGGCGGCGACGGCCCGCCCGTGGCGGTGGAAGGCCGGTTCGACCAGGTGCGGCTGGGCGAGGGGCGCGTACTGGCCGGTGTCTCCGGCCGTGCGCTGGCCGATGCACGCGGCGTGCTGCGCGAGGCCCGCTTCACCGGCCAGACCGGCCCGGGCGGCGGCTTCGACGTGGCGGTGACGCCGGATGGCGCGGGCCGCGCCCTGCGCCTGCACGCCGAGAATGCCGGCGACCTGCTGCGCGCCTTCGACGTGCTGCGCACCGTGCAGGGCGGGCGGCTGGCGGTCACCGGCCGCTGGCCGGGCAACGCTCCGGGGGCGACGCTCGGCGGCACGGCGGAAATGGAGAATTTCTCTGTCAGCGAGGCGGAGGGGATCGGCAAGCTGCTGCAGGCACTCACCGTCTATGGCGTGTTCGACGCGGTGCGCGGCCCGGGCCTCAGCTTCTCCCGCATGGTGGCGCCGTTCCGGCTGACGCCGGAGACGCTGTTCGTGCAGGAGGCGCGCGCCTTCTCCGCCTCGCTCGGCGTCACGGCGAAGGGCAGCATCCCGCGCCATGGCGGCGCGCTGGATCTCGAGGGTACCATCGTGCCCGCCTATGTCCTCAACTCGCTGCTGGGGCAGATCCCGCTGCTCGGGCGGCTGTTCAGCCCGGAGCAGGGAGGCGGGCTGTTCGCCGCCACCTGGCGGATGCGCGGGCCGGTGCAGGACCCCGCCGTCTCGGTGAACCCGCTGGCGGCGCTGACGCCGGGCTTCCTGCGCGGGCTGTTCGGCGGCGGCGCCGCGCCGGGGCAGCAGCCGGCGCCACCCGCGGAACGCTGACGCGGAACCCGGCGCGGGCCGGGTTCCGCACCGGTCAGGCGGCCGGGCGCACCAGCACGTGGCGCTTGCGGCCGGCGGAGAGCTTGGCCGCGCCGTCGCGCAGGTCGGCCGCCGAAACCTCCAGCGCCTCGTCGGTGATGGCGGCGTCGTTCAGCCGCAGCCCGCCCTGGCGGATCAGCCGGCGCGCCTCGCCCTTGCTGGCGGCGAAGCCCGCCTGCACGGCGAGGTCGATCGCCGGCGCCGGCAGGGGTGCAGCGATCGAGGGCAGCGTCTCGGCCGCCTGGCCCTCCTCGAAGGCGCGGCGCGCCGTCTCGGCGGCAAGCGTGGCGGCTTCCCGCCCGTGCAGCAGGGCGGTGGCCTCGGTGGCCAGGATCTTCTTGGCCTCGTTCACCTCCGAGCCGGCCAGCGCGCCGAGGCGGCGCACCTCCTCCATCGGCAGCTCGGTGAACAGCGCCAGGAAACGGCCGACATCCGCGTCCTCCGTGTTGCGCCAGAACTGCCAGTAATCGTAGGGCGCCAGGCGGTCGGGGTTCAGCCACACGGCGCCGCCGGCGGTCTTGCCCATCTTGGTGCCGGAGGCGGTGGTCAGCAGCGGCGTGGTCAGGCCGAACACCTCGGCGCCGTCGCAGCGCCGGTTCAGCTCGACGCCCATGATGATGTTGCCCCACTGGTCGGAGCCGCCCATCTGCAGCGCCACCCCGTGCCGCCGCCGCAGCTCCAGGAAGTCGTAGGACTGCAGCAGCATGTAGTTGAACTCGAGGAAGGAGAGCGGCTGCTCGCGGTCCAGCCGCAGCTTCACGCTGTCCATCGTCAGCATGCGGTTGACGCTGAAGTGGCGGCCGATGTCGCGCAGGAAGGGGATGTAGAGGAGCTGGTCCAGCCAGTCCTTGTTGTCGACCATCATCGCGTCCGTCGGACCCTCGCCGAAGGACAGGACGGCGGCGAAGGTCTTGCGGATGCCGGCCTTGTTGACCTCGATCTGCTCGTCGGTCAGCAGGGGCCGGGCCTCGTCGCGGAAGGAGGGGTCGCCGATGCGGGTGGTGCCGCCGCCGAGCAGCGCCACCGGCCGGTGCCCGGTCTTCTGCAGCAGCCGCAGCATCATGATCGAGAGCAGGTGGCCGACATGCAGGCTGTCGGCCGTGCAGTCGAAGCCGACATAGGCGGGAAGCGGCCCCTGCTTCATGCGCGCGGCCATCGCCGCCTCGTCCGTCACCTGGTGGATGTAGCCGCGCTCGCGCGCGACATGCAGGAACTCGTCCATCGTCGCCTTTGTCCGCTTCATGTCCCAGCCCGGCCCCAAGAGTTGTTCCCCGGGGGACTTCCGCTGGCGCTGCGCCCCTAGCACAGTGCGCGCCATGCTGCGAACCATTGGTCTGATGAGTGGCACCTCGCTGGATGGCGTGGATGCCGCGTGGGTTGAAACCGACGGAGACCGGATCGGCCGGGTGGGGCCGAGCCTGACGCTGCCCTACGAGCCGGAACTGCGGCGGGACCTGCGGAAGCTGCTGGACATGGCGGGCGACCTGCCGTCCGACGACCCCTTCCTGCTCGACTGCGAGCGGCGCGTGACGGAGCGCCACGCCGAGGCGGTGATCCGCCTCGGCCAGCCGGCCGAGCTGCTCGGCTTCCATGGCCAGACCATCCTGCACCGCCCGGCGGCGGGCCGGCCGGGCGAGGGCCGCACCTGGCAGATCGGCGATGCGGCGCTGCTGGCGCGCGCCACCGGCCTCCGCGTCGCGCATGATTTCCGCAGCGCCGACGTGGCGGCGGGCGGGCAGGGGGCGCCGCTGGTGCCGATCGTCCATGCCGTGATGGCGGCCGACCTGCCGAAGCCGCTGGCCATCCTGAACCTGGGCGGCGTCGGCAACGTCACCTGGATCGGCGCCGACCACCGATTGGTGGCCTTCGACACCGGCCCCGCCAACGGCCCGCTGGACGACTGGGCGCGCCGCGCCACCGGCGCTGACTATGACAAGGATGGCCGGCTGGCGCTGGCCGGGCAGCCGGATGGCGCGGTGCTGGGGCGGCTGCTGGCGCACCCCTACCTCGCCGCGCCGCCGCCCAAATCGCTCGACCGGCTGGATTTCGACCGCGCGCTGCGCGAGGCGGGCGCGGCCGAGCTCTCCCCGGCCGATGGCGCGGCGACGCTGGTGGCGTTCTGCGCCTGCGCCGTGGCGGCGGCGGGGCGTCACTTCCCCGAGCCGCCGCGGCAATGGCTGGTGGCCGGCGGCGGCCGGCGCAACCCGGCGCTGATGCGCGCCCTGGCCAGCGCCCTGGCCGAGCCGGTGCGCCCGGTGGAGGTGGCCGGCTGGGATGGCGACGCGCTGGAGGCCCAGGCCTTCGGCGTGCTGGCGGCGCGGGTGGCGAAGGGCCTGCCGCTGACCTATCCCGGCACCACCGGCACGCCGGAGCCGCTGACGGGGGGGCGCCTGACCGCCTGACTCCGTGCCGCCCCCTCCGGGGCCGCGCGGCTCAGGCGCCGCGCGGCCGCAGCCGGGCGCGCATCGCCGCGTGCGCGGCGAGGAAGCGGGTGGCGGCGTCGGGCGCCGCGTTCCAGGGCAGCGAGACGCGGATGGCGCAGGCCGCGTCGGCCTCCAGCCCCATGGCGCGCAGCACCGGGCTCGGCCCCACCTTGCCCGAGGAGCAGGCGGCGCCGGAGGAAACCCGCACCCCGGCGAGATCCAGCGCGATTACCTGCGTCTCGGCGGGCACGCCGGGCAGCACCAGGCAGGCGGTGTTGGGCAGGCGCGGCGCCGCGCCGCCCGCCACCGGCAGGCCGGCGCCGGCCTCGATGGCGTCCCGCAGCGCGGCGAGGCGCCCGGCCTCCTCCGGCTCGAGCGCCGCCACGGCGGCGGCGAAGCCGGCGATGGCGGGCAGCGCCTCGGTGCCGCCGCGCCGGCCGCGCTCCTGCCCGCCGCCCGGCAGCAGCGCCGGAATATCCAGCCCCGGCCGCAGCAGCAGCGCGCCGGCCCCCTTCGGCCCGCCCAGCTTGTGGGCGGAGAGGGCGAGCGAATCAGCGCCCAGCTTTTCCAGCGTCACCGGCAGGCGGCCGGCGGCCTGCACCGCGTCCACATGCAGCAGCGCGCCATGGGCGCGGCACAGCGCCGCGGCCTCGGCCAGCGGGTGCAGCACGCCGGTCTCGTTGTTGGCGGCCATCAGGCAGACCAGGGCGGGGCCGCCCGTGGCCAGGGCGGCCTCCAGCGCGGCGAGGTCCAGCGTGCCGTCGGGCCGCACGGGCAGGGTCTCCACCGCCGGCCCGGCGCGCAGGATGGCCGGGTGCTCGGTGGCGCCGGCCAGGATGCGCCGGCCGGCGCCCAGCCCGTGCAGCGCCAGGGCATTGGCCTCGGTCGCGCCGGCGGTGAAGACGAGGTCCCGCGGCCGGCCGCCGAAGCGGGCGGCGATGGTGGCGCGCGCCTGTTCCAGCAGCTGCCGCGCCGCGCGGCCCTCGGCATGGATGGAGGAGGGGTTGCCGGTCAGCTCCAGCGCCGCCAGCACGGCCTGCCGCGCCTCGGGGCGCAGCGGCTCCGTGGCGTTGGCATCCAGGTAGAGGGAGGGCGCGCTCATGCCGGCTTCGAGGGGGCTTCCGGGGCCGGGGGGATGGCGCGGCCGCAGACCCGGCCCTCCACCACGTCCAGCAGGGTGGTGTGCTGGAGGAAGAGGCGGATCTGCTCCCCCAGCTCGTGCCACAGATCGTGCGTCAGGCAGCGCTTGCCGGCGAGGCAGCCGGGCGAGCCTTCCTCGCAGCGCGTGGCGACGATCGGCTCGTCCACGGCGTCGATGATGGTGCCGATGGCGATGCTCTCCGGCGCCAGGGCCAGGCGGTAGCCGCCCCCCGGCCCGCGGGCCGAGGCGACCAGCCCGGCGCGCCGGAGCCGCGCGAAGAGCTGCTCCAGATAGGCGACCGAGAGGCATTGCGCCTGGGCTATCTCGGACAGGCTGACGGGCCGCTCCCGGGCCGAAATGACATCTGCGCCTGCCGCATGGCTGTCATCCACCGGGGGCTGGCCTCGCGCGCGCGCGGCCAGCTCGACCATTGCCATGACAGCGTATCGTCCACGTGTAGACAGGCGCATCAATCGGTTCTTCCTGTCTGAACCGGATCGGGCCGCTCAGGGGCGGCTAGCAAGAAAGCCACACCGGGCTGATGCCCATGACATGAATTCCGTTATGAAAGCGACGATGTGTTGCCTATATTGATCGCGTCGCGGGGAGCGGAAGCCTGCCCCGGGACGACAAAGGCATGACGGACGCCAGACGCCCACGGCGCACTTGCCGTGGAGAGGGAAGCTATTGATCCCGACTGTGCGAGTCAACATTGGCCGCCGGAAGGGTGAGCCCGGTCTGTGCTGAACAGCCCCCTGTGGGGGCAGTGCCTTTGGCCGGCCCGGCCGCCCTGCGGGGACCGACGGGCCATCATGGTTTCCCAACCGGGCGCTGCCGCGCCCACCGCACTGGATGCAAGGGGACGATGCCTGAGGTGATGTTTGCCGGGCCTGATGGCCGGCTGGAGGGTCGTTACCACCACGCGAAGCAGCCCAATGCCCCTGTGGCGCTGGTACTGCACCCGCACCCGCTGCATGGCGGGACCATGAACAACCGGGTGGTGCATGCGCTCTATACGCGCTTCCAGAATATGGGTTTCTCCACCCTGCGCTTTAACTTCCGCGGCGTGGGCCGCAGCCAGGGCCGCTACGATGGCGGCATCGGCGAGATCTCGGACGCCGCCGCGGCGCTCGACTTCCTGCAGGCGGTGAACCCGAACGCCTCGATGCTGTGGGTGGCCGGCTATTCCTTCGGCTCCTATGTCGGCATGCAGCTGCTGATGCGGCGGCCGGAGATGGGCGGCTTCGTCTCCATCTCCACCCCGGCCAGCCACTACGATTTCGGCTTCCTTGCGCCATGCCCCTGTTCCGGGCTGATCCTGCACGGGGCCGAGGACGAGCTGGTGCCGGAATCCTCCGTCCGCAAGCTGGTGGACAAGCTGAACACGCAGCGCGGCATCGCCATCGACTACCGCGTGCAGGAAGGCGCCGGGCACGTCTTCACCGCCGAACAGACGGAGAAGGTGGCCAACGCCGCCGAGGACCATGTGCGCACCATGCTGAACCGCGCCCGGATGGCCATGGCGGCCGACTGACCGCCCGGCCTCGACAACGCTGCAAAGCCCGCAAAGGGGCCGGATGGCACAAGCCTCCGGCCCCTTTTCGTTGTGGCCCGCCGGGGCTCAGGCCGCGCGCAGGGCGGGGATGAGGGCCTCCTCCACCAGCGCGTGCAGCGCGCGCGCATGGCCGCCGGCACCGCCCGAGGGCTGGTCCGGGTCTGAGGTCATGACGATGCTGGCCTCGAGCCCCGGCAGCACATGCGCCATCTGCCCGCCATAGCCCCAGGCATAGGCGCGCTCCTCGCCGCCGGGCTGGTCGAGGAACCAGCCATAGCCATGCGCGTCGCCGGTGAAGACGGAACGGGTGCGCGGTGTCCAGCAGGCCCGCACCCAGGCCTCGGGCAGCACCTCGGCACCCTGCCAGCGCCCGCCCTGGCGGTGCATCTCGGCGAAGCGCAGCAGCGCGCGGGGCGAGAGCAGCATGTCGTTGCCGCCGAAATAGATTCCCTGCGGGTCGCGCGGCCAGGGCGGGATCTCGATGCCGAGCGGCCCGCCGAGCCAGTCCCGCGCCAGCGCCAGGGTGCTGCGCCCGGTGCGCCGCGTCAGGATGGCCGAGAGCAGGTGCGAATTGCCGGTGGAATAGAGCATCGGCCCGCCCGGATCGGCCACGAAGGGGCGGGCGAGGGCGGCGCGCACCCAGTCCCGGCTCGTCACCCAGGCGCCGTAATAGGGGCCGGAGGTGCGCTCCAGCCCCGCCTGCATGGACAAAAGATGGCCGATGGTGACCTGCGCCAGCCGCGGGTCGGCGTCGCGCGGCAGGCTGGCGCGCAGCAGGGGCGCGATGCGCTGCTCCGTTCCCTCCAGCAGGCCGCGCGCGATGGCGGCGCCTACCAGCGCGGCGATGACCGCCTTGGAGACGGATTTCACGTTCACCGGGCGCTCCGGCGGCGGCCCGTTGAAGCGGCGCTCCAGCAGCACCGTGCCGCCGCGCGCCACGATCAGCGTGCGCAGCTGCGGCATGGCGGCCGCCTGCTCCAGCGCCGCGGCGAAGGCGCCTGGTGCGGCCCTGGCCTGGCGCGCGAGCAGCAGGGCGGGCAGGGCCAACAGGACGGAGCGGCGTGCGGCGTGGGGAGGGAGCATGCCGCCGGATATGGTCGCGCCACGCCGGGGCGGGAGGGGAGGGCGATGTATCGCATGGCGCGCCCCATCGCGGAACGCGATCCACGCGCGGCATGTGTCGCCCTGCGAGTTTGCAGGCGCTCACGGGAAAGTTCGCGGATGGAACGAACCGCCCTGGCTGGGTCTTGAGCGCGTGCTAGCGTCTCCGTGACAACAGGGAGACAGGACCATGATGCGTTTCGCCGCCCGTTGGGCTGCCTGCGCCACGCTGGGTTGCCTCGCCGCACTTCCTGCCGCCGCCTCGGCCAACACGCTCACCATCGCGGCGATGACCTCGCCCAGCGCGCTGGACCCGCACTACCATTCGACCAACAACAACAACATGGCGTTGCGGCAGATCTTCGATCCGCTGATCAACGAGGCGAACAACGGCAAGCTGGTGCCGGGCCTCGCCGAATCCTGGCGCGTGGTCGACGACCTGACCTGGGAGATCAAGCTCAAGCCCGGCGTGCGCTTCCACGACGGCACGCCCTTCGGGGCGGAGGATCTGGCCTTCACCTTCAACCGCGTGCCGAACGTGCCGAACAGCCCGGGGCCGTTCACGCCTTACGTGCGCAGCATCAAGTCGGTCGAGGTGGTGGACCCGGTGACGGTGCGCATCCACACGCACCAGCCCAACCCGTTCCTCGACTACGACCTGACGCGCATCATGATGCTCTCCCGCAGCATCCATGCGGATGCCACAACGGGCGGCTTCAACACCGGCAAGCTGGCGATCGGCACCGGCGCCTACCGCTATGCCGGCTTCATCCTGAACGAGCGGCTGACGCTGGAGGCCAACCCCGGTTTCCATGGCGGCAAGCCGGGCTGGGACAAGGTGGAGACGCGCTACGTCTCCAATTCCGGCGCGCGCGTCGCCGCCATCCTCGCCGGCGAGGTGGACCTGATCGACAGCGTGCCGGTGCAGGACGTGGCGCGGCTGAAGCGCGAGGCGGCCATCGAGGTCTATGGCACGGAGAGCTACGGCACCGCCTATCTCTTCCCCGACAGCGACCGCGAGAACGCCCCCTTCATCACCGACAAGCAGGGCCGCCCGCTGGCGAAGAACCCGCTGCGCGACACGCGCGTGCGCGAGGCGCTGTCGCTCGGCATCAACCGCCAGGGCATCGTGGACCGGCTGCTGGCCGGGCAGGGCGCGCCGGCCGAGCAGTTCGCGCCCCCCGCCGTGGCCGACCGCGCGCCCGGCCTGCCGCCCCTGGAGTATGACGTGGCCCGCGCGCGGAAGCTGCTGGCCGAGGCCGGCTATCCGGACGGCTTCCGCATGACCATCCACGGCCCGAACGGCTTCTTCACCAGCGATGGCGACGTGCTGCAGGCCATCGCGCAGGGCTTCAGCCGCGTCGGCGTGGAGACGCAGGTTGAGGTGCTGCCGCCGGCCAACTTCTTCACCCGCGCCACCAACCGCGACTTCGCGCTGTTCATGACCACCTACACCTCGAACCTGGCGGCCAACACGCTGCGCCAGGTGGTGATGACGCGCGACCCGGAGGCCGGCAACGGCCCCTTCAACCGCCAGCGCTACTCCAACCCGGCGCTGGACCGGCCCATCGGCGAGGCGATGCGCACCATGGACCCCGCCCGCCGCCAGGCGCTGACCACCGAGGCGATGCGCGTGGCGGTGCAGGACAAGGCGGTGATCCCGGTCTTCTACCTGCGCGTCAACTGGGCCGCCCGCAAGGACCGCCTGACCTACGAGCCGAGCCCGAACTGGGACACCACCGCCCTGTTCGCCACCCCCGTCAGCCGCTGAGACCGGAGAAGATCATGCCCGAGCAATCCGTGCTGGACCGCCTGCGCCAGGCCGTCGACGCCAATTTCGACAGCGAGGTCGCCTTCCTGACCGAGCTGGTGCGCTTCCCGAGCCTGCGCGGCCGCGAGGCGCCGCTGCAGGACTGGATGGCGCGCCAGATGGCCGGCCGCGGCTATGCGGTGGACCGCTTCACCATCGCCGAGACGCCGCTGGAGGCGCATGAGAAGGCGGCGCCGATGGTCGATGTGGACCCCGCCGGCTCCGTGCAGGTGGTGGCCACGCACCGCGCCAAGGACCCCACCGGCCGCAGCCTGATCCTGCAGGGGCATATCGACGTGGTGCCGGAAGGCCCCGCCGAGATGTGGACCCACCCGCCCTATGCCGGCGTGGTGCGCGATGGCTGGCTCTATGGCCGCGGCGCCAACGACATGAAGGCGGGCGTCGCTTGCATGATCTTTGCCATGGACGCGCTGAAGGCCGCCGGGCTGGAGCCCGCCGCCGACGTGCATGTGCAGACGGTGACGGAAGAGGAGAGCACCGGCAACGGCGCCCTCGCCACCCTGGCGCGCGGCTACCGCGCCGAGGCCTGCCTGATCCCCGAGCCCACCGGCCACACCATGACGCGCGCCCATACCGGCACGCTGTGGTTCCGCATCCGCGTGCGCGGCGTGCCGGTGCATGTGGCGCAGGCGCAGACCGGCACCAACGCCATCCTCTCCGCGCTGCACATCATCCAGGCCTTGCAGCAGCACACCAAGGTGGTGAACGAGGCGGCGAAGTCCGACCGCTGGTATGCCTCCATCCAGGACCCGGTCAAGTTCAACCCCGGCATCATCCGTGGCGGTGACTGGGCCAGCTCCACCCCCTCCTGGTGCGAGGTGGATTGCCGCATCGGCCTACTGCCCAGCACCGAGGTGAAGGATGCCATGGCGGCGGTGGAGCGCTGCATCCAGGACAGCCGCGCCGGCGACACCTTCCTGGCCAACAATCCGCCCGAGGTGACCTGGCACGGCTTCCAGGCGGATGGCTTCGTGCAGGAGCCGGGCACCGAGGCGGAGGCCATCCTCGGCGCCGTGCACCAGTCGGTGTTCGGCGAGGCGATGCAGGAGCGCATCACCACGGCGGTGAACGACACCCGCTACTATGGCCGCTACTACGACATGCCGGCGCTCTGCTACGGCCCCTCCGGCGAGGGCAACCACGGCTTCGACGAGCGCACCAACCTCGACAGCCTGCGCAAGACGACGCTGACCATCGCCGCCTTCATCGCCGACTGGTGCGGCGTGCGGGAGATTACTCCCAGCAAATAAAGTAATGTGCCGGGCGGGGCGGTGGTATTCCCGCCCCGCCCTTCCACCCTGGCGGGCGGTGGCCCATATTCGCGCCATGTCCGCACCGACCCGCCCCATCTACCTGGACAACCACGCCACCACGCCGCCCGATCCGCGCGTGCTGGCGGCCATGCGCCCCTGGTGGGAGCAGAACTTCGCCAACCCGCACAGCGTGGAGCATGCCCTCGGCCGGGCGGCGGAGGCGGCGGTGGAGGAGGCGCGCGGCCATGTGGCGGCGCTGGTCGGCGCCGACCCGCGCGAGATCGTCTTCACCTCGGGCGCGACCGAATCCAACAACCTCGCCATCAAGGGCGCCGCCCGCTTCGCCCGGGGGCAGGGCGATGACCGGCGCCGCATCGTCACGGTGGCGACCGAGCACAAATGCGTGCTGGAGAGCGTGCGGGACCTCGCGGCGGAGGGGTTCGAGCCGGTGGTGCTGCCGGTCGGCCCCGGCGGGCTGCTGGAGCCGGAGGCGCTGCGCGCCGCGCTGGCGGCGGCGCCGACGCTGCTGGTCTCGGTGATGGCGGTGAACAACGAGATCGGCGTGGCGCAGGACCTCGCGGCGCTGGTGCCGATCGCCAAGGCGGCGGGGGCGCTGTTCCACACCGATGCCGCCCAGGCCGCCGGGCGCATCCCGCTCGACGTGGCGGAGCTGGGCGTGGACCTGCTCTCGCTCTCCGCCCACAAGATCTACGGCCCGAAGGGGGTGGGGGCGCTCTATGTGCGGCGCCGCCCGCGCGTTCGGCTGGCGCCACTGTTCTCGGGCGGCGGGCAGGAGCGGGGGCTGCGCTCCGGCACGCTCCCGGCCCCGCTGCTGGTGGGCTTCGGCGAGGCCGCGCGCATCGCCCGCGCCGAGGGGCTGCTGGAGCGTGGCCGCATCGCCGCCCAGCGCGCCCGCTTCCTCGCCGCGCTCTCGGAGGCGGTGCCGGGCCTCGTGCTGAACGGCGACGCTTCACGTCAGGTGCCGGGCAACCTCAACATCACCTTCCCCGGCGGCGTCTCGGCCCAGGCCATGCTGGCGCGGCTGGAGGGGGTCAGCGTCTCCACCGGCTCGGCCTGTTCCTCGGCCGAGGTCGAGCCTTCCTATGTGCTGCGCGCGCTCGGCCTCACCGACTCGCAGGCGGCCGCGACCTTGCGGATCGGCATCGGGCGCTTTACTTCGCCCCCCGACGTGGACCGTGCGGCGGCCCTGCTCGCCGATGCGTGGCGCCACGCGCTTTCCGAAACCCAGGATGCGGCGGAGTAGACGACGGCGATGCCGAAGATGACGTTCATCGAGCGCGATGGTTCGCGTCGCGAGGTCGAGGCGCCGCTGGGCCTCTCGGTGCTGGAGATCGCGCACAAGCACGACGTGGACATCGAGGGCGCCTGCGAGGGCAGCCTCGCCTGCTCCACCTGCCACGTGATCGTGGACGGCGAATGGTTCGGGAAGCTCGCCGGCCCGACCGAGGACGAGGAGGACATGCTCGACCTCGCCTTCGACCTGCAGGAGACGTCCCGCCTCGGCTGCCAGCTCATCATGACCGAGGAGCTGGATGGCCTTGTCGTGAAGCTGCCCGCCGGCACCCGCAACGCGAGCTGAAGCAGAGGCCCATGTTCCCATCGCCCTACGGCGCCCCCGACGGCCTGACCAACCGGCTGCGCGAGCACTGCGCCGGGCGGTGGGATTCCTATTGCTGGCATCCCTTCGTGCAGGGGCTGGCCGAGGGCACGCTGCCGCTGCCCGCCTTCCGCCGCTACCTGGTGCAGGACTGGCTGTTCCTGATCCAGTTCGCCCGCGCCAAGGCGCTGGCCGCCTTCAAGGCTGAGAGCCTGGAGGCGATGCGCGGCAAGGCCGCCGGGCTCAACGCCCTGCTGGCCGAGATGCAGATGCACCTCCGCTACTGCGCCGATTGGGGCCTCTCGGAAGCCGATGTGCTGCGCGAGGCCGAGGCGCCGCAGACCGTCTGCTACACGCGCTGGGTGCTGGACCGCGGCATGGCGGGCGACATTCTCGACCTCGAGGTGGCGCTCGCCCCCTGCACCATCGGCTATGGCGAGATCGCGCTGCGCATCGCCGC
This sequence comes from Roseomonas sp. TS2, assembly GCF_058833935.1. Lineage (NCBI taxonomy): Bacteria > Pseudomonadati > Pseudomonadota > Alphaproteobacteria > Acetobacterales > Roseomonadaceae > Roseomonas > Roseomonas sp. TS2. The sequence goes on from NZ_JCACVY010000005.1 coordinate 61,116, forward strand.
CCATCCCGGCCGGATGCAGGAGGGCAACCCCTACCAGAGCTGGATCGACACCTACAGCGCCCCCGGCTACCAGGCGCTGGCCCGCGGCGCCGCCGAGCGGATCGACGCGCTGGGCGTGAGCCATGGCGGCGCGGCGCGCCTGCCCGTGCTCTCCGCCACCTTCGCCGAGGCCGCCCGGCTGGAATGCGACTTCTGGCAGATGGGGCTGGACGCCGCGCCATGAGGGTGCTCGTCGCCATGTCGGGGGGCGTCGATTCCTCCGTCGTCGCCGGGCTGCTGAAGGAGCAGGGGCACGAGGTGATCGGCGCCACGCTGCAGCTCTACGACCATGGCGCGGCGGTGGAGAAGAAGGGCGCCTGCTGCGCCGGCCAGGACATCCACGACGCGCGCGACGTGGCGGACCGCCTCGGCATCCCGCACTACGTGCTGGACCGGGAGAGCCGCTTCCGCGACGCGGTGATCGAGGATTTCGCGAGCGCCTACGCCCGCGGCGAGACGCCCATCCCCTGCGTGCGCTGCAACCAGACGGTGAAGTTCCAGGACCTGTTCCTGCTGGCGCGCGACCTCGGCGCCGAGGCGCTGGCCACCGGCCACTACGTGCGGCGGGTGGAGGGGCCGGACGGCCCCGAGCTGCGCCGCGCCGCCGACCCGGCGCGGGACCAGTCCTATTTCCTCTTCGCCACCACGCCGGAGCAGCTGGCCTTCAGCCGCTTCCCGCTCGGCGGCTACGCTTCCAAGGCCGAGGTGCGAGCGGAGGCGGTGCGGCTCGGCCTCGCGGTTGCCGAGAAGCCGGACAGCCAGGACATCTGCTTCGTGCCCAAGGGCAGCTACCACGAGGTGGTGGCGAAGCTGCGCCCCGAGGCCGCCGAGCCCGGCACCATCGAGCACGCCGACGGAAGGGTGCTCGGCACCCACCAGGGAATCGCGCGCTACACGGTGGGGCAGGGGCGGGGCCTGGGCATGGCCTCGCGCGATGGCGAGGAGCCGCTCTACGTCACTGCCCTCGATGCGCCGCGCCGCCGCGTGGTCGTGGCGCCCCGCGGCGCCCTGGCCTCGGAGCATGTGCTGGCCGGCGACGTGAACTGGCTGGTGGCGCCGCCCACGGCGCCGCTGGCCTGCCAGGTGAAGCTGCGCGCCCGCGAGGTGCCGCAGCCTGCCACGGCGGTGTGGGACGCCGCCGCCGGCCTGCTGCGCGTGCGCCTGGCGGCGCCGGCCATCGCCGCGCCGGGCCAGGGCTGCGTGCTCTACGATGGCGACCGGGTGCTCGGCGGCGGCTTCATCCGCCGCAACGAAGAGGCGATTGACAGCGCCGGCGAGGCCGCCTAAATCGCGCGCCACCCGGGCAGCGCCACACGGCGACGGCCCGGGTCTCTGCGGTGGTGTAGCTCAGCTGGTTAGAGCACGGCACTCATAATGCCGGGGTCGGCGGTTCAAGTCCGCCCACCACTACCAACAGGAAACGGGGCGCTGGCGGAAAGCCGGCGCCCCTTTTTTCTTGCGTGGTTTTCTTGTCCGGCCACCCTGGTCCGCCCCGCCATTCGGTGCTTTTTCTGGCCCGTCATCTGCCAGGAGAAGCGCCATGCCCGGTTTCCGTCATGCCCTGAACAGCGGGGCCGCGCGCCTTGCCCTGCTGCCGGCCCTGGCGCTGGGCGGACTCCTGGCTGCGCCCGCCACGCAGGCGCAGACGCTGCGCGTGGCCCTCTCCGCCGAGACCACCTCGGCCGACCCGCACAACTACGCGCTCACGCCCAACAACACGCTGCGCCGGCACGTCTTCGAATCCCTCACCGCGCTGGATGCCGATCTGCGCGTGCAGCCCGCCCTCGCCACGCGATGGGAGCGGGAGGACGACCTCACCTGGCGCTTCCATCTGCGCGAGGGCGTGCGCTTCCACAACGGCGCGCCCTTCGGCGCGGAGGATGTGGTGTTCAGCTTCTGCCGCGTGCTGAACAACGAATCCGAGGTGGTGCAGTCCTATTCCCGCCTCGTGCGGCCCATCGCCGCGCTGGAGGTGGTGGATTCGCACACGCTGCGCCTGCGCACCCGCGCGCCGGAGCCGCTGCTGCTGAACGACCTCTCGAATGTCGCCATCCTGCCCCGCACCCTCGTGGGCGGCGCGGCTTTGGATTTCGCCGCCGGGGAGAAGTGCGGGCATGAGGGCGCCTGGCCCTCCGCCGCGCAGTTCAACGATGGCAGCGCCGCCATCGGCACCGGCCCCTACCGGCTGCGCAGCTACAGCCGCGCCGGCGCCATCGCGCTGGAGCGCAACGACGGGCATTGGGGCGCGAAGCCGCACTGGCAGGCGGTGCGCCTCACCCCCGTCACCGCCGCCGGGCCGCGCCTGGCCGGGCTGCTGGCCGGCGACCACGACCTGATCGAGAGCCCCGCCACCGGCGACCTGCCGCGCCTGCGCGAGAACCCCGGCTTCGCGCTCTCCACCAAGCCCACCACGCGGCTGATCTTCCTGCAGCTCGACACCGCCCGCAGCCCCAGCCCCTTCGTCAATGGCGGGCAGGGCGAGAACCCGCTGCGCGACGCGCGGGTGCGGCAGGCCCTCTCGCTCGCCATCGACCGCAAGGCGGTGCAGGAGCGGGTGATGGACGGCGTCGCCACCCCCGCCGGGCAGTACCTGCCGGAGGGCATGGCCGGCACCGTCCCCGGCCTGCCCGTGCTGCCCCACGACCCCGCCCGCGCCCGTGCCCTGCTGGCCGAGGCCGGCTATCCGAACGGCTTCGCGCTCACCTTCCACGCCACCAACAACCGCTACATCAACGACGCCCGGCTGGCGCAGGTGGTGGCGCAGTTCTGGCAGCGCATCGGCGTGAAGGTGGAGCTGGACGCCATGCCGAGCTCCGTCTTCTTCGGCCGGCGTGGCAAGCGGGAGTTCAGCGTCTCCATGGGCGGCTGGTCGGCCGACGCCGCCGAGACGCTGATGTTCTTCCGCTCCTGGCTGATGACCACCGACCGCGAGCGCGGCCTCGGCACCAGCAACTATGGCGGCTGGTCCGAGCCGCGCTTCGACGGCCCGGCGATGCGCGCCATGGCCACCATGGACGAGGCGGCGCGCGCCGGCCTGCTGCGCGAGGCGAGCCAGGTCGCGGTGGAGCAGATGCCCGTCATCCCGGTGCATTTCGAGAACGCCGTCTGGGCCTTCCGCAAGGGCCTCGCCTATGGCGGCCGGGTGGACCAGAGCACCTCGGCCATGGAGGTGACGGCAACGCCGTGAGGCGCCGCGCCACCCCGCCCGCCTTGTCTCCGCAGCCCCAGGATACCGACATGCCGTTCCAGGACACCCTCGCCCAGGCCCTCGCCGCGCCGGGCCGCCAGGCCATCCCCTTCACCGACGCGGCGGGCGACGCCACCCGCCCGCTGGTGCTGCACACCTACCGCCCGCAGGGCTTCACGCCGGACAGCCCGGTGGTGCTGGTGCAGCACGGCATGGGCCGCAATGGCGACGAGTACCGCGACTTCTGGATCGAGGCCGCCGAGCGGCACAGCCTGCTGATCGTGGCCCCCACCTTCAGCAACGAGGCCTATCCGGGTGCCGAGCTCTACAACAACGGCCATGTGCTCGGCGCGGAGGGGCAGGTGCGGCCGCGCGCGGAATGGGGGTATGCGGTGCCGGCGCGGGTGTTCGGCCTGCTGCGCGCGGCCGGCGTCACGCGGCGGGAGAAGGCGCGGCTGTTCGGCCATTCGGCGGGCGGGCAGTTCGGCCATCGCCTGCTCGCCACCCAGCCGCACGAGGCCTTCGAGGCCGTCGCGGTCGGCAACCCCGGCTGGTACACCCTGCCGGTGCTGGAGCAGCCCTTCCCCGAGGGGCTGGGCGGCATCGGGCTGGACGAGGCGGCGCTGCGGCGCCTGCTGGCCTATCCGCTGCTGATCCTGGCCGGCGAGCAGGACACCGAGACCTCCGGCCCCAGCCTGCCCGCCCAGCCCGCCGCCGTGGCGCAGGGGCCGCACCGCTTCGCCCGCGCGCGCAACTACCTCCGCGCCGGGCGCGAGGCGGCGGCGCGGCTCGGCATCGAGTGCCGGTGGCAGCTCGTGGACGTGCCGCATATCGGGCATGACGGCGCCGCCATGTCCCGCGTCTGCGCCAGCCTCTGGTTCGAGGGGCGGCTGCCGGAGGAGGCGCTGCTGGCGGCGTGGGGCGGCAAGGCCGGCGCGCTCTGAGCCGGCCACCCCGCCCATAGGGGGGCGGGCGCGGGAAGCCGCGAGGGGATATGGGTGTTTGACAGATACCACCATTTTATGTGGTATATTGCTTCAAGCACCATTCCCCGAGGGGTATCGTCATGTCCAGACTCCACGTCATCCACGAGAACCCCCTCTGGCTGCCGCCGCTGGCGGAAGCCTTCGACCGGATCGGCCTGCCCTGGGCGGAGATGGACCTCTCGCGCGGCACCTTCGACCTCTCCGAACCACCGCCGGAGGGCGTGTTTTACAACCGGATGAGCGCCTCCTCGCACACGCGCGGGCACCGCTACGCCGCCGAGCTGACGGCCGGCGTGCTCGCCTGGCTGGCGCGGCATGGCCGCCGCGTGGTGAACGGCTCCGCCGCGCTGGACCTGGAAGTGAGCAAGGCACGCCAGTATGCGGCGCTGGAGCAGGCCGGGCTGACCATCCCCCGCACCGTCATGGTGCAGGACGACGCCGCGGCGCTGGTCGAGGCCGCGCGCCGGCACTTCGCGCCCGGCCCGGTCATCCTGAAGCCCAACCGCGGCGGCAAGGGGCTGGGCGTGCGGCTCTTCGCCTCGGTCGAGCAGCTCGCCGCGCATCTGGAGGGCGCCCCGGCCGACGAGGCGCCGGTGGATGGCATCTGGCTGCTGCAGGACTACATCCGCGCCCCGCGCCCGGTGATCACCCGCGCCGAGTTCGTCGGCGGCCGCTTCGTCTACGCGGTGGAGGTGGACACCACCGCCGGCTTCGAGCTGTGCCCGGCCGAGGTGTGCGCCGTGGGCGACGCCTTCTGCCCCGCCGCCGCCCCGGCCGCAGCCTTGGCCGCCCCCTTGGACGCCCCGGCGCCCGCGCCGCGCTTCCGCGTGCTGCCGGAGGGCATCGAGCCGGCGCTGCGCAGCCGGCTGGAGGGCTTCCTGGCGCGCAGCGGCATCGACGTGGCGGGCATCGAGTTCATCCGCGACGAGGCCGGGCAGGTGCTGGTCTACGACGTCAACACCAACACCAACTACAATGCCGGTGCCGAGGAAGCGGCGGGCCTGGCCGGCACGCCGCGCTCCGGCCCCGGCGCCCTGGCCGCCTACCTGGCCGCCGAGCTGGGCCGCAGCCAGCGCCAGGCAGCCTGAAGGCGGGCCCGGCCGCGGCCAGGCGCCCCTTCAGGGGGTGGTGGCCGCGACCGGGGCGCCGGCCTCGCCGCACAGGCCGAGGAAGGCCTCGGGCGACATCGGCCGGCCCCAGAGCCAGCCTTGGATCTCGTGGCAGCCGATGCTGCGCGCCTGCTCCAGCTCGGACTCGGTTTCCACGCCTTCCGCCACCAGCCGCAGGTCCAGCGCCTTGGCCATGGCGCCGATGGCCTGGAGGAACACCACCCCCGCCGTGTCGCGCGCCGCGTCGCGGATGAAGATGCGGTCGATCTTCAACTCGTTGATCGGCAGGTGGCGCAGGCGGGAGAGGGAGGAATAGCCCGTCCCGAAATCGTCGATCGCCACGCTGCAGCCCTGCTGCTGCAGGCTGCGCAGGTTCTCGTCCAGCAGGCCGGGCCCGCCGATCAGCGCGCTTTCCGTCAGCTCGACGCCCAGCCGGTCCCCCGGCACCCCGTGGCGCGCCAGCCGCGCGATGAGCGAGGCGGCCAGGTTCTGCCGGGCGAGCTGGGTGGGGGGGAAGTTCATCGACAGGCGCTGCCCCGGCGGCAGGCGGGAGAGCAGCGGCATCACCTGCTCGAAGACGAATTCCGTCAGCGGCTGGATCAGCCCCGTCTCCTCGGCCAGCGGGATGAAGTCGTTCGGCGGGATCAGCCGGCCATCCTCGCGGCGCCAGCGCACCAGCGCCTCGCCGCCGGTCAGCCGCCGCTGGAGGGCGGTGAAGCGCGGCTGGATCTCGATGAACAGCCCGCCCTGGTCCAGCGCCCGGCGCAGCCCCTGCGCGGTGGAGAAGCGGCGGGCGGCGGTGGCCCGCATAGCGCCGACGAAGCTGCGCACGCTGCCCGGGGCCCGCTGCTTGGCGTCCAGCAGGGCGATCTCGGCGGCTTCCAGCAGCCCGTCGGCGCGGGTGTCGTCCTGCGGCGCCATGGCGATGCCGATGGTCACCGGCGGCAGGCGGAAGCTGCTGTCCGGCACCCCCTCCGGCGCCGCGCCCTCCACCGAGACGGCGATCCGCCCGGCCAGGATCTGCGCCATCTCCGGCTCCGGCGTGTCGCGCAGCAGCACGGCGAAGCGGTCGGCGCCGAAGCGCGCCAGCAGGCTGTCATGCGGCAGCACGCGGGCGATGCGCCGTGCGGCCGCGCGCAGCATGCGGTCGCCGGCGGCGAAGCCAATGGTGTTGTTCAGCGCGCTGAAATCGACGAGGTCCACCAGCAGCAGGCTGGGCCGCGTCTCCGCGCGGTCGAGCTGCTGCGCCAGCTCCTCCTTCAGGCGGCGCTGGTTCGGCAGGCCGGTCAGCTCGTCGTTGAAGGCCAGCCGCTCGATGCGCTGCTGCGCCTCGTGGATGGCGGTGTTGTCGCGGATGACGCCGATGTAGTGCGGCGTGCCGTCCAGTTCGATGCCGCTGAGACGGAGATGGATGCGCAGCATCCGCCCGTCGCGGTGCCGCACGAAGCCTTCCTGCTCCATCTCACCCGGCTGCGGCGGGCCGATCTGGCGGTGCAGGTAGGGGTCGAGGGCGAAGGCGCCATCCCCGCGCTCCTGCGGGGCGGAGAGATGGCGGATGTGGCGGCCGTGCAGCGCCTCCGCCTCCCAACCCAGGATCTCCGCCACCTTGTGGTTGGCATAGACGATATGGCCGGATGCATCGGTCAGCACGATGCCCTCGGCGATATGGTCCACCACCGCGCGGAAGCGCTGCTCGCTCTCCGAGACGCGCAGCAGCGCCTCCTGCACCTCGGTGATGTCGCGGCCGATGGCGTGGATCTCGACCAGCCGGCCTTCCGCGTCGAAGGCGGCGATGTCGGTCCAGCGGCACCAGCCGGGGCGGCCGCCAGCGGAGCGGGCGCGCAGCGTGTAGCTGCGGAGAGGCTCGTCCGGCTTCAGCAGGGCGCGCTGGCGCAGCAGCTCGGGCCGGGCCTCCGGGTCCAGCGCCTCCAGCGCCATGCGGCCGAGCAGCGTGTGCGGCGGGAAGCCGGCCGCGCGGGCGAAGGCGGCATTGACGAAGGTGAGGGTGCTGTCCGGCAGGCAGCGATAGACCAGCGCCTCCTGCGCCGAGACCGTGTCGATCAGCAGCTGCCCGCCGGTCTGGTGGGCCATGCGGCGGCGGGCCATCTCGCCCGGGTCGATGCCATAGCCCACCAGCCACCGCGTCTGGCCCTCACGCCCCGGCACCGGCACCACGGCGATGTCCCAGTCGCGCGGGCCGGTGGCGTGGGGCAGGCAGGCGGTGAGGTCGATGACCTCCTGGCTTTCCCAGGCACGGCGGAAATGCGCGCAGAGCTGCCCGGCCAGCGGCGGCGGGAACAACGCCTCGAGCGGCCGGCAGAGGATCTGCTCGGCGGTGGACGAGGCGGCATCGAGCAGCGCCGCGTTGACCTGGGTGAAGCGGAAACTCGCGGCGAAGCGCTCGGCCACGAAGGCGGGCAGAGGGCAGCGTGCCAGGAAGTGGTGAAGATCACCAAGAGGCATGGCGACACGAGGCCTGGCTGGCGAGGAACCGGGAGGGATGCGCAGGCAGCGGTGGGCCCTCTGACCGCCGCCTATCGGCCCCTTCCGCGGCTCAGAACCGCCGGGAGGAAAGGACCCGTCCTCCTATCAACTCCACGTTATGAATGGCAAGGGCGACTCTGCGCACGAGCCCTGCCGCTTGCGGAACCGCTCCGCCGGCCATGGCCGGCGGAGCGGTTCCGCGGCAGCCCGTTCAAGGCGCCCGGCTGGTCAGAGCGCCCGGTTGGCGCGCGCCACCACCGCCTCGAACAGCACCTGGCAGCCGGCCGCCGCCTCCTCCGGCAGGATGCTCTCCGCCTCGTTGTGGGAGAGGCCGTCCTTGCAGGGGGTGAAGATCATCGCCGTCGGCACGGAGCGCGCCACATAGACGGCGTCGTGCCCGGCGCCGGAGACGATCTCCCGCGTGCTGTAGCCAAGCCGCGCCGCGCCCTGGCGGACGAGGTCCACGCAGCCGGCATCGAAGGGCTGCATCCGGATGCGGAACAGCTCGGTCAGGTCCAGCGTGCAGCCATTGGCCTCGGCCAGCGCCTTCGCCTCGGCCGGGAAGGTGGCGGCCAGCCCCTCGATCTGCGCGTCGTCCGGGTGGCGGAACTCGATGGAGAAGCGCACCTCGCCCGGCACCACGTTGCGGCTGTTGGGCAGCACGTGCAGCTGGCCCACCGTGCCGCGGCCACCCTCGCCGCGCTCGCGCATCAGCGCGTCCACCCGCTCGATGACGCGCGCCGCGGCCAGCAGCGCGTCGCGCCGGGCGGAGGGGGGCGTGGTGCCGGCATGGGCGTCCTGCCCGGTGATCACCGCGTCGTACCAGACCTGCGCCTGGGCGCCGGTGACGACGCCGATCTGCCGGCCCTCGCGCTCCAGGATCGGGCCCTGCTCGATATGCAGCTCGAAATAGGCGTCGGCGGGGAAGGGCTCCGCCGGGTGCTCGCCCTTGTAGCCGATCCGCTCCAGCGCCTCGCCGACGCTGACGCCCTCCACATCCTTCAGCCCGTACACCTTCTCCAGCGAATAGATGCCGGCCCAGGCGCCGCTGCCCATCAGCGAATGGCCGAAGCGGCTGCCTTCCTCGTCGGTCCAGTTGACCAGCTCGATCGGTGCGTCGGTGGTGATGTTGAGGTCGTGCAGGGTGCGCATCACCTCGAGCCCGGCGATGACGCCGAGCGCGCCGTCGAACTTGCCGCCCGAGGGCTGGCTGTCGAGATGGCTGCCCATCAGCACCGGCTTGCGGGCCGGGTCGCGCCCCTCGCGGCGGGCGAACATGTTGCCGATGGCATCGACGCGCACGGTCAGGCCCAGCGCCTCGCACCATTCGGTGAAGCGCTGGCGGCCGGCCTTGTCCACCTCCGTCAGGGTCAGCCGCTTGACGCCGCCCTTCGGCGTGGCGCCGATCTCGGCCATCGCCATCAGGCTGTCCCACAGGCGCTTGGCATCGATCCGCTGGTTGGTGCCCGACATCGGCATAATTCCCTTCATAACCGGCCGGCATCTTGCCGCCTGCCGGCCACTCTGCAAGCCTGCCGGAGCGGCACCGATGGCAGCATCGATGCCGGATGCCGCCGCGGAGAGAGACGAACCATGGCCCATGCCCTCGGCGCCCCCGGCGCCCCCGCCATCCTGCGCAACTCCGACCTCGACGCCGACGCGGTGCGGCAGGCGCGGGTGGACCTCGCCGCCTGCTTCCGCATGGCGGCGCGGCTCGGCCTGCACGAGGGGATCTGCAACCACCTCAGCGCCATGGTGCCGGGGCGGGAGGATCTGTTCCTGGTCAACCCCTATGGCCAGGCCTTCGCTGAGATCACCGCCTCCAGCCTGCTGGTCTGCGACTTCCACGGCAATGTGGTGGCGGGGCAGGGCACGCCGGAGGCCACGGCCTTCTACATCCACGCCCGGCTGCACATGAAGCACCCGCGCGCCCGCGCCGCCTTCCACACCCACATGCCCAACGCCACCGCGCTCTCCATGCTGGAGGGGCCGCCGCTGGTCTGGGCCGGGCAGACGGCGCTGAAGTTCTACGGCCGCACCGCCATCGACGAGGATTACAACGGCCTGGCGCTGGACGAGGCGGAGGGCGACCGCATCGCCGCCGCCATGGGCGAGGCGGACATCGTCTTCATGAAGAACCATGGCGTGATGGTGGTGGGCCCGACCATCGCCGAGGCATGGGACGACCTCTACTACCTGGAGCGCGCCTGCGAGGTGCAGCGCCTGGCCCTCTCCACCGGCCGCACGCTGAAGCCGGTGGCGCCCGAGCTGGCGCAGCGCACCTACGCGCAGATGCGCGAGGGCGACCGCGAGAGCGCCCGGCTGCACCTGGAGAGCGTCAAGCGCATCCTGGCGCGGGAGGAACCGGGCTATCTCGCCTGAACCCGCGGGCGAGGCCGCCCGGCAGCGCCGCGCGGGCTTCCTGTGCCTGGCCGTCACCGCCCTCGGCTGGGGGCTGACCTGGCCGATCCTGAAGGCCGTCATCCAGGAGCTGCCGCCGCTGACCGCGCGCGGCCTGGGCGGGCTGCTGGCGGCGCTGGGGCTGGCGCTGCTGGCCCGCGCGCTGGGCTGGCCGCTCGCCGTGCCGGCCTCCGAGCGGCGGGCGCTGCTGGGCTTCGGGCTGCTCAATGTCAGCGCCTGGATGGGCTTCTCCACCCTCGGCCTGCTCTGGCTCGGTGCCGGCGAGGCGGCGGTGGTGGCCTACACCATGCCCGTCTGGGCGGCGATGCTGGCCTGGCCGCTGCTGGGCGAACGGCCGACGCTGCGCCGCGTGCTGGCGCTGCTGCTGGGGCTGGCCGGCGTGGCCGTGCTGATGGGTGGCGGATTGCCCGATGGACTGCCGGGAGGGGCGGGCAAGACGCCGGGGCTGCTGCTGCTGCTGGCCGCCGCGCTGTGCTTCGCGCTCGGCGCGGTGATGAGCAAGCGGCGGCCGCTGGCGCTGCACCCCGTGGCGGCGGTGGTGTGGCAGGTGGCGCTGGGCACGGTGCCGATCCTCGGCCTCTCCCTCCTGCTGGAGCGGCCGGACTGGAGCCGCCCCGGCCTCATCGGCTGGGGCGGGGTGCTCTACATGGCGGCGGTGCCGCTCTCGCTCTGCTACCTCACCTGGTTCGGCGCGCTGCGGCGGCTGCCGGCCAACACGGCGGCCATGGGCACGCTGGCCACGCCGCTGATCGGCATGTTGGCCAGCGCCGCCCTGCTGGGTGAGCCATTGGGCTGGCGGCAGGGCGTGGCCGTGGCGCTCACCCTCTCCGGCGTGGTGCTGGCGCTGCGGGGCTGAACTTCCTGCATTACTTCAGGAGCAGCACGTAAGACGCTGTTCCTGAAAGATCACTACATTGAGGCCAGAAGGAAGAACCGGCGGAAGGGCAGCAGCACGGTGCCATCCGCCTGGGTGGGGTAATGCGGGCGCAGCGCCTCGCCATAGGCGGCCAGGAAGTCGGGCCGCTCGGCTTCGTCCAGCGCGTCCAGATAGGGGCGCAGGCTGCTGCCCATGGCCCATTGCACCACCGGGTCGGCGCCCTGCAGCACATGGACGTATTCGGTGAACCACATCTCCAGCCTGGCCACCCGCGGCCGCAGCAGGTTGTAGTAGTCGCCGGCCGGCAGGATGGGCGGCGCCGAGGAGACGCCGCGCAGCCGCTCCGCCCAGCGTCCCTGACGGGCAATCTGGTCCTGCAGGGCGCGCAGCGGCGCGTCGTGCATGGCCGGCATCTGCACCGCCAGCGTGCCACCCGGCGCCAGCGTGCCGAGCAGGCGGGGGAACAGGCCCGCATGGTCCGGCAGCCAGTGCAGCGCGGCGTTGGAGAACAGCACGTCCACCGGCCCGGGCGGCGCCCAGCGGGCGATGTCCGCCTGGTGCGTGGCGAAGCCGGCCTCCGCCGCGCGGGCCAGCATGGCCGCCGAGCCATCCACGCCGGAGATGGTGGCGCCCGGGAAGCGCGCCGCCAGCAGCGGCAGCGCGTTGCCCGCGCCGCAGCCGAGATCGACCACCTGCACCGCGCCCGGATGGTCCAGCCGGGCGATCAGGTCGATGGCGGGGCGCAGGCGCTCGTCGGAGAAGCGGAGATACTGGGTGGGGTCCCACCCCTCGCGGTCACCGTTCATCGCAGGGTCCTGTCGAAGTGCCGTTTCACCAGCAGCAGGCCATAGGCGATCGCACCGATGAAGAGGGCGATGCCGATATGCTGGGTGGTGATCAGCGGCATGTTGCTGCGGGCGATCAACAGCCCCATCAGGGCCAGGATGGCCACCCCGACGAGGCGCATAACGTCACTGAAGATCATTCACTAGCTCCTTGATCTTCAAAAATGTCTCGAAGGGAGGGTGGGCCGGGGAAACCCCCGGTCCCGGCACCGTGGTTCAGGCCGCCGACCACCCGCCATCGATCGATAGCGCCGCGCCGTTGATGCTGCCGCTGTCCGGTCCGCAGACATAGAGCGCCATGCGCGCCACTTCCTCCACCTCAACCCAGCGCTTGCTGGGCTGCTTGGCGAAGAGGTGGTCGTTCAGCGCGGATTCCTCGCTGATGCCGTTCTTCTCGGCCAGGGCGCCGACCTGCTTCTCGGCCAGCGGCGTGCGGACGAAGCCGGGGCAGATGGCGTTGCAGGTGACGCCGCCACGGGCGATCTCCAGCGCCACCGTCTTGGTCATGCCCACCACCCCGTGCTTGGCCGCCACATAGGCCACCTTCTCCGGCGAGGCGACGAGGCCGTGGATGGAGGCGATGTTGACGATGCGGCCCCAGCCGCGCGCCTTCATCCCCGGCAGCAGCGCCTTGATGGTGTGGAAATTGGCCGAGAGGTTGATCGCGATGATCGCGTTCCACTTGTCGTCCGGGAAGTCCTCCACCGGGCTGGTGAACTGTATGCCGGCATTGTTCACCAGGATGTCCACCTGGCCGAGCACCTTCTCCGCCTCGGCGCACATGGCGCGGAGCTGGGCGGGGTCGGACAGGTCGGCGGGCGAATGCTCGGGCTCGGGGCCGTTGCCGGCCTTGGCCACGGCGCGCCGGGCGTTGGCGATGTCCTCGGCGCTGCCGAAGCCGTTCAGCATGACGCGCGCGCCCGCCGCCGCCAGCATCGTGGCGATGCCGAGGCCGATGCCGCTGGTGGAGCCGGTGATCAGGGCGGTGCGCCCGGCGAGGGTCTGTTCCATGCGAGAGGCTTTCCTGTTCCTGTGGCGGAGGGTGAGCGGCGGAGGCGGCGCCGGGCGGTCAGCGCAGGCGCGCGGCCAGCCCCGACCAGAGGCGGGCGAGGCCGCCCGCCGGCTGCGGGGTGGAGACCATCGCGGCGGCACGCCGGGCGGCCTCCGCGCGGGTGGCGTGGGGCAGCATGGCCTCGGCCAGGGCGGAGAGGGGCAGCTTCCGCCCCATCATCAGCCCCAGCACCGCCGCCACCTCGCCCGCGCCGGCGCCGACGATGCCGGCGCCGAGCAGGCGGCCCGACCCGTCCAGCACCAGCTTCACCTGGCCCTCGGTGTCGCCCTCGGCGATGGCGCGGGGATTCTGGGCGAAGGGCTGGCGGGCCACCTGCACGGCATGGCCGGCGGCGCGCGCCTCCGTCTCGGTCATGCCCAGCTGCGCCAGCTCTGGCGCGGTGCGGACGAGGCGGGGGAGGGCGGCGTAGTCCAGCCGCGCCGGCAGGCGGTGCAGCATGCCGCGGGCGACCACGCGCGCGTGCTGGGCGGCGGCGTTGGTGAGGCCGCACGGCCCCAGCCCCTCGGGGTCGGCCACCGCGCCGGCGGCCCAGATCCGGCGGTTGTCCGGGCTGCGCAGGTCCCGCCCAACCGCCACGCCGCGCGGCGTGGCCCGCAGGCCGCCCGCGGCGAGGTCGAGCGCCGCCAGGCGCGGCGCATGGCCCATGGCGAAGAAGATGTGCGAGCCGCGCACCAGCGCGCCATTGTCCAGCCGCAGCGCCACGCCGTCTGGGGTGCGCTCGGCGTCCACGACATGGCTGTTCTCCAGCACCTCCACCCCGTCGCGCCGCAGCGCCTCCCGCACCGCCAGGCGCAGCTCGGGGTCCTCTTCGGCGAGGATGTTGGGGCGCAGCTCGATCAGGGTGACGCGGCAGCCGAGGCAGGCATGGGCCTGCGCTATCTCCACCCCCACCGTGCCGCCGCCCAGCACCAGCAGGTGGCGCGGCGCCTCCTCCAGCGCGAGCAGCGTCTCGCTGGTCAGCCAGGGCAGGTTCACCAGCCCCGGCAGGTCCGGCACCACCGGCGCCGTGCCGGTGGCGATGACGGCGCGGCGGAACCCGTAGGTGCGTCCGGCCGCCTCGATCCGGTCGGGCGCGATGAAATGCGCGCTGGCCCGCACCACCGTGACGCCCTGGCTCTCCAGCCGCTCGCCCGATTCCTGCGGCGCCGCCTGCGCGATGGCCTGCCGCACATGCCGCCGCACGCCCTGCCAGTCCACCCGGACGCCCTCCGCATGGATGCCCAGGGCGCCGCCGCTGCGCGCCTCGGCGGCGCGGCGGGCGGCGGCCAGCAGCGCCTGGGCGGGCACGCCGCCGGTGTTCAGGCACGCCCCGCCCATGCGATCGCGCTCGAACAGCACCACGTTGCGGCCGAGCGAGGCGGCGATGGCGGCCACCGAGAGGCCGGCGGCGCCGGCGCCGATGATCGCCACGTCATGGTCGGGCATGTCGGTCTCTGCTCCTCGTCTGGAAATGGGCACCCGCGCCCGGGGCGGCGCGAATCCGGGCGCCGCGCCAGGATGCGCGGCCCGCGGCGTACCGCAAGCGCCCCCGCCCTGGCGAGGGCGGCCCGGAGCGGCGCCCGGGGCGCAGCGCCAGGCCTGCGGCGGAGGGCGGGGAGGCGGGTTGCGGGAGCATGTCGCGGCACAGATGGGGCCAGCGCCGCCCCGCCGGAAGGGCCGTGCGGAGCCGAGAGCGGTTGACGGGACGCGATGCGCCTCCCTATACGTCGCCACCTTCGCCGGCCGCCCCTGCGGGACGTCCGGCCTGTGCCGCAGCGGTCCTGGGAAGGGCGGCGCGGATCTGACCCTGACCAGTGGAGTAGCGCGTCGTGAAGCGTACCTATCAGCCCTCGAAGCTCGTCCGGAAGCGCCGGCATGGTTTCCGCGCCCGCATGGAGACGGTGGGCGGCCGCAACGTGCTGGCCAACCGCCGCGCCAAGGGCCGCAAGAAGCTCTCCGCCTGAGCGGCGGCGCACCCCGCGCAGCCTAGCCCATGGCCTCGCCGCCCCGACTCAAGCGGCGGCGCGAATTCCTTCGCGTCGCCGGCAAGGGCAGCCGCGCCGCAAGGCCGAGCCTGGTGTTGCAGGCCCTGCCGGGAACGGCGGGGCCGCTTCGCGTTGGCTTCACCGCCACCAAGAAGCTGGGCAACGCCGTGGTGCGCAACCGCGCCAAGCGCCGCCTGCGCGAGGCCGCCCGGCTGACCCTGGGCCGCGACGCGCCGGAAGGGTGGGACCTCGTGCTGATCGGGCGCGACGGCACCGCCGGGCGGCGCTTCGCGCTGCTGCTGGCCGACCTGCGTGGCGCGCTGCGCCAGGCCGGCGTCCTGAAGCCATGAACCGGTTGGCCGGCCACCGCCGCGCCAGCCCGGCCGCCTGGGTGCTGAAGGGCGCGGTGCGCACCTACCAGCTTACCCTGCGCGGGGTGATCGGCAGCCATTGCCGGTTCTACCCGCATTGCAGCGCCTATGCGATCGAGGCGCTGGACACCCACGGCGCGGCGCGCGGCAGCTGGCTTGCCGCGCGGCGTATCCTGCGCTGCCACCCCTGGCATCCCGGCGGCTACGACCCGGTGCCAGCGGTGACGGCGCCGGACGCGACCGAGCCGGCGCCCGACACGGCGCCGCCCCCATGCCCGCCGCCCCGCGCGGTGGCCCACACCAAGGCCTGACGGCACGGATCCGATGGACCAGAAGCGACTCTTCGCGGCGATTGCGATTTCGATCGGCATCCTGCTCGCCTTCGACCTCTGGAAGCGCGAAACCACCCCGCCGCCCGCCGATGCGCCGGCCGCGGTCTCGCAGCAGGCACCCGTGCCCGCCGCGCCGGTTGCGCCCAGCAGCCCCGGCAGCACGGATGCCCAAGCGGCCGCGCAGGCCAACCGCCCGGCGCCCGAGCGGCTGCGCATCGACAGCCCGCGCCTCTCCGGCAGCCTGCTGCTGCGCGGCGCGCGGCTCGACGACCTGGTGCTGAAGGACTACCGCGAGACGGTGGCCCCCGGCTCGCCGCTGGTGCGCATGTTTGCGCCGCGCGAGGAGCTGCAGCCCTATTTCGCCCAGTGGGGCTGGTCGGCCGCCGATGGCCGCACCCGCGTGCCGGATGGCGATACGGACTGGACGGCGAGCGGCGGCCCGCTGGCGCCCGACAGCCCGGTGACGCTCTCCTGGGAGAACGGCCAGGGCCAGACCTTCCAGATCGTGCTGAGCCTGGACCGGAACTTCATGTTCCAGGCCGAGCAGCGCGTGGTGAACAACGCCGCCGAGCCGGTGCAGGTGCTGCCCTGGGCGCGCGTGCGCCGCGAGACGACGCCCCGCACGGAAGGCTTCTACATCCTGCATGAGGGCTTCGTCGGCGTGCTGAACGGCCGCCTGAACGAGCAGACCTACAGCTCCGCCAAGGAAGATGCCAACCGCGGCATCGCGCTCGAGCAGGAGACCACCGGCGGCTGGGCCGGCTTCACCGACAAGTACTGGCTCTCCGCCATCGCGCCGGTGGACACGGCGCAGCCGATGCGCGCCGCCTGGCGCCATGTGGCGGAAGGCGGGCAGGACCGCTGGCAGGTGGATTTCGCGCCGCCGTCGCCGCTCACGGTCGCGCCCGGTGCCACCGGCAGCCTGGCCACCCGGGTGTTCGCCGGCGCCAAGGAAGTGCATCTGCTGGATGCCTACCAGGACAATCTGGGCATCACGAACTTCGACAAGGCGATCGACTTCGGCTGGTTCTATTTCATGACCAAGCCGTTCTTCTACGCCCTTGATTTCCTGTTCAAGATGTTCGGCAATTTCGGTGTCGCCATCCTGGTGTTCACCGTGGCGCTGAAGCTGCTCTTCTTCCCGCTGGCCAACAAGGCCTACAAGTCCATGGCGCGGATGAAGGTGCTGACGCCGAAGATGACGGAGATCCGGGAGCGCTACAAGGACGACCCGGCCAAGGCGCAGCAGGAGATGATGGCGCTGTACCGGACGGAGAAGGTGAACCCCGCCTCCGGCTGCCTGCCCATCCTGATCCAGATCCCGGTCTTCTTCGCGCTCTACAAGGTGCTGTTCGTCACCATCGAGATGCGGCACGCGCCCTTCTTCGGCTGGATCCGCGACCTCTCGGCGCCGGACCCGACGAACCTGTTCAACCTGTTCGGGCTGATCCCGTGGGACCCGCCGGCGATGCTGCACATGCCGGTCTGGGCCATCATCATGGGCATCACCATGTTCGTGCAGCAGAAGCTGAACCCGACGCCGCCGGACCCGATCCAGGCCAAGATCTTCACCTGGATGCCGGTGATCTTCACCTTCATGCTGGCCAGCTTCCCGGCCGGGCTGGTCATCTACTGGTCCTGGAACAACCTGCTCTCGGTGGCGCAGCAATGGTACATCATGCGGCATGAGCGGGCGGCGCGGCGCCAGGAGAAGGCGCTCGCGAAGTCCGGCGCGAAGGCCAAGGGGTGAGCCCGGGCCTTCTGGAGGCGCGCGACGACGAGGAGCGCGCCGCCCTCATCGAGGCGGGGCGGCTGCTGTTCTGCCGCCCCTGCGAGTTCTACTTCGCCAGCCAGAAGCTCGAGCAGCTGCCCGAGGCCCGGCTGCCGGAGGTGGCCTTCTGCGGCCGCTCCAACGTGGGCAAGTCGTCGCTGGTGAACGCGCTGACCAGGCAGAACAGCCTAGCGCGCGTCTCCGGCACGCCGGGGCGCACCAAGCAGCTCAACTTCTTCGACCTGGGCGGCCGCCTCGCGCTCGTGGACATGCCGGGCTATGGCTACGCCCAGGCCTCCCGCAGCGTGAAGGAGGACTGGCAGGGGCTGATGTTCGAATACCTGCGCGGCCGGCCCAACCTGCGCCGCGTGGTGCTGCTGCTCGATGCCCGCATCGAGACCAAGGCCTCCGACCGCGCGGCGATGGAGCTGCTGACCGACGCCGCCGTCACCTTCCAGATCGTGCTGACCAAGGCGGACAGCGCCAAGCCCTACTGGCTGCGCCAGCGGCAGGAGGAGGCGGCGGCGCTGGTGAAGGAGCACACCGCCGCGCATCCGCTCGTCATCACCACCAGCAGCGAGACGGGCGAGGGCATCCCCGAGCTGCGCGCCGAGCTGACGGCGCTGGCCGCGCCGGCCTGAGCCGGGCCGCCCGGGGGCGGGGCGCCGGAGGGTGCCCCTTGACCCTCCGCCCACGCTTCCGTAAGGCGGGCCACCCACGGGACCGGACGAGCCAAGGCCATGACCGAAGAAGCGCGCAGCCAGATGGAACTCCTCGCGGAGGCGCTGCCGCTGCTGAAGCGATACGACGACCAGACCATCGTGGTGAAGTATGGCGGCCACGCCATGGGCGAGACCGCGGCGGCCGACCGCTTCGGCCGCGACATCGCGCTGCTGGAGCAGGTGGGCGTGAACCCCGTGGTGGTGCATGGCGGCGGCCCGCAGATCAACGCCATGCTGAAGCGCCTCAACGTGCAGTCCGAGTTCGTCAACGGCCTGCGCGTGACCGATGGCAATGTCGTGGACGTGGTCGAGATGGTGCTCTCCGGCACCGTCAACAAGCAGGTGGCGGATTGCATCACCCGCGCCGGGGCCATGGCGGTGGGCATCTCCGGCAAGGATGGCGGGCTGATCCGCGCGAAGAAGCTCACCCGCACCTATATCGATCCCGAGAGCAACATCGAGAAGGTGCTGGATCTCGGCTTCGTCGGCGAGCCTGAGCATGTGGACCCGCATGTGCTGGAGCTGCTGATCGGCGCGCAGATCGTGCCGGTGGTGGCACCGGTCGGGGTGGGGCCGGATGGCCAGACCTACAACATCAATGCCGACACGGCGGCCGGTGCCATTGCCGGCGCGCTGAACGCCTCCCGCCTGCTGATGCTGACGGATGTGGCCGGCGTGCTGGACGAGACCAAGACGCTGATCCCCGAGATGAGCGTGGCCGAGGCGCGCGCCGGCATCGCCGCCGGCTGGATCTCGGGCGGCATGATCCCGAAGATCGAGACCTGCATCTACGCCATCGAGAAGGGGGTGAAGGGCGCGGTGATCGTCGATGGCCGGGTGCCGCATGCCGTGCTGATTGAACTGTTCACCGAGGGCGGCGCCGGCACCCTGATCCGCCCCTGAGCGGACAGGAAAAAGGCGGGGGCGCGGGGGAATTCCTTCCCCCGCCCGTTTCCTGGCGCCGTTGACAGGATGCAGCCCCCCTAGGATACCCGCCGGACGTCTTGTTCACGCGCCGACCGACCGGGGTAGACCGACCATGGACCTTTCCGCCACCATCGCCGCGCTGTGGGAGCGCCGCGCCGAGCTTTCCCCCGCCACGAAGGGCGCGGATCGCGACGCGGTCGAATCCGCGCTGGCGCTGCTCGATTCCGGCCAGGCGCGCGTGGCGGAGCCGGACGGGCAGGGCGGCTGGCGCGTCAACCAGTGGCTGAAGCAGGCGGTGCTGCTCTCCTTCCGGCTGGAGGACAGCGCGCCGATGGGCGTCGGCATGACGGCCTATGACAAGGTGCCGCTGAAGTTCCAGGGCTGGGGCGACAACCAGTTCCGCGCCGCCGGCTTCCGTGCCGTGCCGGGCGCCGTGGTGCGCCGCTCGGCCTACATCGCCCGCGGCGTGGTGCTGATGCCCTCCTTCGTGAACCTCGGCGCCTATGTCGACGAGAACACGATGGTGGACACCTGGGCCACCATCGGCTCCTGCGCCCAGATCGGCAGGAACTGCCACATCTCCGGTGGCGCCGGCATCGGCGGCGTGCTGGAGCCGCTCCAGGCCAACCCGGTGGTGATCGGCGACAACTGCTTCGTCGGCGCCCGCTCCGAGGTGGCCGAGGGCGTCATCGTCGGCGAGGGCAGCGTGCTGTCCATGGGCGTGTTCCTCGGCGCCTCCACCAAGATCGTCGACCGCGCCACGGGCGAGGTGTTCATGGGCCAGGTGCCGCCCTATTCGGTGGTGGTGCCGGGCAGCCTGCCGGGCCGCCCGCTGCCGGACGGCACGCCGGGCCCCAGCCTCTACTGCGCCGTCATCGTCAAGCGCGTGGACGCGCAGACGCGCAGCAAGACCTCGATCAACGAGCTGCTGCGCGACTGAGGCCGGCCATGGACCCGCTTCCGCTCCTGCAGGACCTGATCCGCTGCCCCAGCGTCACGCCGGCGGAGGGCGGGGCGCTCGGGGTGCTGGAGGCGGCGCTCGTGCCGCTCGGCTTCACCTGCACCCGGCTGCGCTTCGGCCCGGCCGAGGGCGGGGAGGGCGAGGCGGTGGAGAACCTCTTCGCCCGGCGCGGCAGCGGCGCGCCGCATCTCTGCTTCGCCGGCCATACCGACGTGGTGCCGCCCGGCGACCCGTCGCTCTGGACCACCGACCCCTTCGGCGCCGAGCTGCGCGACGGGCTGGTGATGGGCCGTGGCGCCACCGACATGAAGGGCGGCATCGCCGCCTGGATCGCCGCCATCGCCAGCCTGCCGCGCGACCTGCCCGGCAGCCTCTCCCTGCTGATCACCGGCGACGAGGAAGGCCCCGCCCATTACGGCACGGTGAAGGTGCTGGAATGGATGGCGGAGCACGGCCACACGCCGGACATGTGCCTCGTCGGCGAGCCCACCAGCAAGGCCGTGCTGGGCGACACCATCAAGATCGGCCGGCGCGGCAGCATGAACGCGGCGATCACGGTGCAGGGCACGCAGGGCCACAGCGCCTACCCGCAACGCGCCGACAACCCGGTGCACCGGCTGGTGCGGGTGCTGCATCGGCTGACGGCGCAGCCGCTGGACGAGGGGAGCGAGTGGTTCGAGCCCTCCACCCTGCAGGTCACCAGCGTCGATGTCGGCAACCCGGCGACCAACGTCATCCCCGGCGCGGCGCGGGCGCGGCTGAACATCCGCTTCAACGACCACCATAGCAGCGCCTCGCTGACCGAGGCGCTGCACGCCGCGCTGCGCGCCGAGGAGGCGCGCTACGTGCTCGAGGTCTCCTGCTCGGGCGAGAGCTTCCTCACCGCGCCCGGTCCCTTCGTCGCGGCCCTGGTGGCGGCCGTGCGGGAGGCGGCGGGGGTGGAGCCGAGGCTCGACACGGGGGGCGGCACCTCCGATGCCCGCTTTGTCGCCCGCTACTGCCCGGTGGCCGAGCTGGGCGCGGTCGGCGCCACCATGCACAAGGCCGATGAATCGACGCCGGTCGAGGAGCTGCGCCAGCTTTCCCGCCTCTACGCCGCCGTGATCCGCGCGCTGCTCGGCGTGGAGCGGGCGGTCTGACGCCGGCCGAGCGCCTGGGCGAGATCCTGTGCGGCCTGCGCGGCGCGCTGGATCTGGCGCGCGGCAGGCCGGAGGCGCTGCGGTGGTTCCCCACCACGCCCGCGGGGGCCCTGCGTTCCTTCTGGGCGGCGGCGGTGTGCCTGCCGGTCTTCCTGCTGCTGCGCCTGCTGCTGGAGCCGTTGATGCTGCTCACCCCGCGGGGCGTGGCGGCGGAGGGAATCGGCTATGTCCTCGCCTGGGCCGGCTATGCGCTGCTGTCCAGGCCCCTGGTGCGGATGCTGGGACGCGGCGCCGAATGGCCGCGCTTCCTGGCTGCGTGGAACTGGGCCACGGCCTTCCAGTACGCGCTGGTGCTGCTGCTCAGCCTGCTGGCGCTGCCATTGCCGGAGCCGGCGCAGGACCTGCTGAGCCTCTTCATCATCGGCTACACGCTGTGGCTGGAATGGTTCGTGGCCCGCCTGGCGCTGCATCTGCCGGGGCTGCCCGCGACGATCCTGGTCCTGCTCGATCTCGCCCTCAGCCTGTGCGTGACCACCCTGGTGGTGGGGCTTTCCTATCCGGGATAACCTCCCCTGGTTGTATTCGGTCCGCGACAATGCTCGCGACTTCGCGCATCTGTGCTATAGTTTCCGGCAAGCGCCGGCCGCGCGGAACCTGGAGCTCGACGCAGATTTTCCGCACGGATGGCACGATGGTCCCGCCCTGCCAGACAGGGCGGAGCCGTCCCGAGGAGACAAGGCAGTGCTGGAAGGGCAGACGCCACGGTCGGGGACTGCGGAGTGGCCTCGCTTGCCGTGGCGTTGGCCTTCTTTCATCCGGTGCGTGGAGATAATGCCGGCATGAGTGCGCGTATTCTGGTCGTTGACGACATTGCCGCCAATCTCCGCCTGCTCGAGGCACGGCTGAACGCAGAATATTACGAAGTCGCACTGGCGTCCTCGGGGCCGGAGGCCCTGCGCCGCGCCGAGGACTGGCTGCCGGACGTCATCCTGCTCGACGTGATGATGCCGGGCATGGACGGGTATGAGGTCTGCCGCCGGCTCAAGGCCAATTCGGTCACGGCGCATATCCCGGTGGTGATGGTGACCGCCCTGGTGGACCCGGCGGAGCGTGTCCGCGGCCTGGAGGCGGGGGCGGACGACTTCCTCTCCAAGCCGGTGGACCACGCCACGCTGTTCGCGCGCCTGCGGGCGCTGCTGCGGGTGAAGCAGGTGCTGGACGCCTTCCGCCTGCGCGCCGAGACGGCGAACGACCTGGGCTTCGAGCCGCAGCCGCGCCCCTCGGACGACATCGCCGGCGCCGTGGTGCTGCTGGCCACCGACGACCCCAACGAGGCGGAACTGATCGGCGAGGTACTGACCGCCGCCGCCGTGAGCCTGCACCAGGCGCGGGACAGCGCCGAGGCCTGGACCATGCTGGGGCAGGGCGGCTTCGACGTGGCGCTGCTCAGCCTCTCGCTGGAAGGCGATTCCGGGCTGCGCCTGGCCTCCCGCCTGCGCGCCCAGGCCTCGACGCGCGACCTGCCGGTGATGCTCATCGCCGATGCCGACCAGCGGGCGCAGCTGCTGCGCGGCTTCGACCTCGGCGCCAACGACCATGTGTTCCGCCCCGTGGACCCGAACGAACTGCGCGCGCGGCTGCGCAACCAGGTGCGCCGCAAGCGCTACCAGGAGCGGCTGCGCGCCGACCTGGACCGCTCCCTGGAGCTGGCGGTGACGGACAGCCTGACCGGGCTGCGCAACCGCCGCTACATCACCCGCCACCTGGAAGGGCTGCTGCGCGGCGGCCAGACGGCGCTGCTGCTGCTCGACGTCGACCGCTTCAAGGCGGTGAACGATACCTACGGCCACGCGGCGGGCGATGTCGTGCTGAAGGTGGTCGCGCGGCGGATGAAGGAGCATCTGCGCGCCGTGGACGTGCTGGCCCGGTTCGGCGGCGAGGAGTTCGTCGTCGCCATGGCGAGCGCCACCGAGGAGGAGGCGATGCAGGTGGCCGAGCGGCTGCGCGCCGCGATATCCGAGGAGACGGTGCTGCTGGAGAACGGGATGTCCCTGCGCGTCACCGTCAGCATCGGGGTGGCGCTGGCGCTGCCGGGGGAGGACCTGCCGCGGCTGACCGCCGCCGCCGACGCGGCGCTCTACCGCGCCAAGGCGAATGGACGGGACCGGGTGGAACTGGCCAAGGGCGAGGACCACCACGCCTGCGATATCGGCGCTGCCTGACGGCGCCAGGGCAGGGGCCGCCCAAAGCGGCAAGGCCGCGCCCGGAGCCGGACGCGGCCTTGCCTCGATTCATCGGTCACGCGGCCCCGGGCAAGGCGCCCCGGGCCAGGGCGGACTTACTTGATCTTGGACTCGCGGAACGCGACGTGCTTGCGGGCGACGGGATCGTACTTCCGCATCTCCATCTTGCCCGTCGTGTTGCGGGTGTTCTTCTTGGTCACATAGAAGTAGCCGGTGTCAGCGGTGCTGACGAGCTTGATCAGGATGGTGTTCGACTTGGCCATGACGATCTTCCGTGGGCGCGGGGCGCACCGCTAGCAGGGGCGCCATCCGCCGGGCGGCACGTGGCCGCGCGCCCGGGTGCGACGCGAGAGGCCGCAACCTAGCCATCTGGCCGCTCCAGTCAAGAGGAAGGTGGGATTCGGCGCCCGCCCCGGCGCCGGCTCAGGGGTCCAGGGGCTCAGGGGTTGAGGGCGGTGCGGTAGGCGGCGGGGTTGTCGATCAGCGCGCGGGCGGCCTGCTGGTCCAGGTCGCGCTCCTCGGCCGGCGGGCAGGCGGCGCGCAGCGCCACCACCTCACTGGCCGGCACAGGCGCGCGGGCGCGGCGGGCGCGGTCCAGCACCGGCTGCATGGGCGAGGCGCCCTGGCCCAGCTGCTGCAGCGCCTGCTGGGTGGCTTCCAGGCCCAGGCTGGTGCACAGCGCCGGAATCACCCCCAGCCCCTGCACCGGCCAGCCCAGCGGTGCCAGCACGCGCGACCAGGAGATCAGCACCTCCGCCCCGTTCGGCAGCGGCACCACGATCTGGATCAGCCCCTTGCCCAGCGTGGCGCTGCCCACCACCACGGCGCGCCCGCGGTCGCCCAGCGCGGCGGCCACGATCTCGGCGGCCGAGGCGGTGCGGCCATCCACCAGCACCACCACGGGGCGGGATTGCGCGAGGTCGCTGCCGCCGGCCTGCCACACCCGGCGGGCATCGGGGTGGCGCCCGGCGCTCTGCGCCACCACGCCGCTGTTGAGAAAGGCGTCGGCCACGCCCATCGCCTGGGTCAGGATGCCGCCCCGGTTGCCGCGCAGGTCCAGCACCACGCCGCGCGGCGGGCCCGGCGCCGCGAAGGCGTTGTTCAGCGCCTCGGCCAGCTGCTCGGTGGTGACGGCGGAGAAGACGCTGATGCGGGCCCACAGGATGCCGTCCAGCACATCGGTGCGCAGGCTGCGCAGCACCTCGCTCGGGCGGCGCAGAACCAGGGTCAGGCGCTGGTTGCCCCGCCGCAGGCTGAGCCGCACCTGCGTGTCGGGCGGCCCCTCCAGCAGCTCCGCGGCCTGGGTGATGCGCCGGGCGGAGACGGGAATGCCGTCGATCGCCAGCAGCGTGTCGCCCTCGCGCAGCCCGGCGCGGCGCGCCTCCCCCTCCGCCTCCAGCGCGGCGACGACGACGCTGCCGCGCGGCCCGCTGGCCACCCGCAGCCCGAGGCCGGACTGGCCCACCCGGCGTTGCCGCGCCTCCCAGGCTTCCTCGGCGGTGATGTAGCGGCTGTAGGGGTCGAGATGGTTGAACACCTCGTCGAACCCCGCCTGGATCAGCCGCTCCATCCCGGCGCGGCGCAGCTGCGGCGAATGCGCCCAGGCCTGGGCGTAAAGGCGGGAGAGGGTTTCCCCGAGCTGCTCGGCCGGTTCGCGCGCGGCCAGGTCGGGCCGCCCCTGCGGCGCCAGGGCCGAGCTGGGCAGCGGCGCCTCGGCCAGCAGGGCGCCGCCCAAATACAGCCGCAGCAGCCCGCCCTGCACCTCGGCGGTGAGGCCGGTATCCACCGCCCCCAGCCCGCGCAGCGACCACAGCGCCATCTCCTCCGGCGCCGCGACCTCCAGGTGGCGTTCGATGATGGCCTCGAACGCCTCCCGCAGCACCACGCGGGTCAGGCTGCGGGAGAAGCCGGTCTCGGCCTGGGCCAGGGCGAGGCCGGGCGCCAGCGGCCCGGCCAGCAACAGGGCGAGGGCCAGCAGCCGCGCCAGCATCCGGGCGTGGAGGGCGGTGGCCCGCCCGTGGCATGGCAGGGGCGGGGTGGCGATGGCTAGCGCGGCCTGGCTCCGCGCGCCGGCGGCTTGCCGGGGGTGCCCTTGGGCGGCCCGCGCCGGATGCGGCTGCGGCGGGCGCCCGGCACCGGCGGGGTGGCACCGAGCAGCTCGAACACCAGGCCGCCGGTCAGCGGCATCGCCTCGGCCAGGCGCACCTCCACGGGCTGTCCCAGGCTGAAGGACAGGCGCGTGTGGCGGCCGGAAAGCCGGCGCGCGGCTTCCTCGTAGGTCCATTGATCGTCCGGCAGGGATGAGGACGGCACGAGTCCCCCCGCGCCGTTCTCCGTGAGCGTGACGAACAGGCCGAAGCGTGTCACCCCCGAAATCCGCGCCTCGAACATGCCGCCGACGCGGGACGCCATGTGCAGCGTCAGGTAGCGCTCCACCGCCTCGCGCTCGGCGGCGGCGGCGCGGCGCTCGGTGCGGGTGATGTGCTCGGCCGTGTCCGGCAGGCGGGCCGTCTCCGCCTCCTCCAGCCCGCCCTCGCCGAGCTTCAGGCCGCGCACCAGGGCGCGGTGGACGACGAGATCGGCGTAGCGGCGGATCGGGCTGGTGAAATGCGCGTAGCGGGCGAGCGCCAGGCCGAAATGCCCGGCATTGTCTGGCGCGTACTCGGCCTGGGACTGGGCGCGCAGCACCGTCTCGTGCACCAGCCGTGCCTCGGGCCGCTCCGCCACCTGATCGAGCAGGCGGGCGAAGTCGCGCGGGTGGATCCGGTCGGAAGCGGGCAGGCCCAGCTCCATGGCCTCGAGGAACTGGCGCAGCGCCTCCAGCTTCTCGTCGGAGGGGCGCTCATGCACGCGGTAGAGCAGGGGCTGGTGGCGCCGCTCCAGCTCCTCCGCCGCGCAGACATTGGCGGCCACCATGAATTCCTCGATCAGCCGGTGGGAATCGAGGCGCTGGCGCGGCACCACGTCGCGCACCGTGCCATCCCCGGCCAGCAGCACGCGGCGCTCGGGCAGGTCGAGCTCCAGCGTGCCGCGCCGCTCGCGCGCCGCCGCCAGGGCGGCGTAGGCGCCATACAGCGCGTCGATCTCGGCCATGGGCAGGGCGGCGTCGGGCGCCGCGCGGCTGGCCTGCACCTGCTCGTAGGTGAGGCGGGCGAGGGAGCGCATCAGCCCGCGGCCGAAGCGGTGTCCGGTCTTCTGGCCCTGGGCGTCGAAGGTCATCTCGACGAAGAGACAGCCGCGCTCCTCGCCCGGGCGCAGGCTGCACAGCCCGTTGGAGAGCGCCTCGGGCAGCATCGGCACGACGCGGTCGGGGAAATAGACGCTGTTGCCGCGCTCCCAGGCGGCGCCGTCGAGCGCGCTGCCGGGGCGGACGTAGTGCGCCACGTCGGCGATGGCCACCACCACGCGCCAGCCGCCGCCCTCGGCGGTGGCCCAGACGGCGTCGTCGAAATCCCGCGCATCCTCGCCATCGATCGTCACCAGCGGCAGCGCGCGCAGGTCCTCGCGGCCTTCCGCGCCCACGGGGCGGGTGCGCTCCGCCTCGGCCAGCGCGCCGGGCGGGAACGCCTCCGGGATGCGGTGGGCGTGGATGCAGAGCATCGAGACGGCGCGCGGCGCGTCGAGCGGCCCCAGCCGCTCGGTCACCCGCGCCGGGCGCAGGCCGAGCGGGCTGCCGGGCAGCGCCTCGGCCAGCACCAGCTCGCCGGGCTCGGCGCCCAGGCTGTCCGCGGGCGCCACGCTCCATTCCTGGCGCTGGCGGCGGTCGGTGGGCTGGATGCGCCCCTCCTGGTAGACGCCCAGGATGCGCGCCGGGCCGCCGCCGATGCGCTTGAAGGTGCGGCCCTCGTAGCGCCCGCCGCCCAGCGGCTTCACCCGCGCCAGGATGCGCTCGCCGGGGGCCAGGGCGGGCTGGCCGGGGCGCTCGGGGCGCATCAGCACGAGCGGCGGGCGGCCGCGGCCCTCCCAGCGGATCGGGCGGGCGAGGGGCTCGCCATCGGCATCGGTGCCGAACACCTCCAGCGGCACCATCTCGGGCAGGGCGCCACCCCCGGCGGGGCGGGCGCCGGCCTCGGGCACCCAGCCCTCCTCCTCCAGCGCCTTCATCAGCGCGCGCAGGGCCGGGCGCTGCTCCACGCCCAGACCGAAATGCCGGGCGATCTCGCTCTTGCCCACGCGGCCGCTTGCCTCCCGCAGGAAGCGCCGCAGCGCCTCACGCGAGGGAAGCTCCGGGCCGGGCGCCGCGTCCTCGCCCGGCACCGGTCAGGCCTTCGCCTTGGCGGCGGCCTTCTTCGCCGGAGCCTTGGCCGTGCTGGCTTTCGCCGTGCTGGCCTTCGCCGTGCCGGTCTTGGCCGTGCCGGCCTTCGCGGCGGCGGCCTTGGGCTTGGCCGCGGCCTTCTTCGCCGGCGCCTTGGGCTTCGCCTCGGCCGTGGCCTCCTCGGCGGCCGCCTTCTTCGGCGCGGCCTTCTTCGCGCCCTTCTTGGCGCCGAGCGGCGGCAGCTTCTTGCCCTTCTCGGCCAGCAGCGCCACCGCCTGGTCGAGGGTGATCTCCTCCATCGTCAGGTTGCGCGGCAGGCTCGCCACCATGCCGGCATGCTGCGCGAAGGGCCCGAAGCGGCCGCGCTTGATCTCCACCGGCTCGCCATCCTTCGGGTGCGCGCCCATGGAGCGGACCTTGGCCTTGGCATCGGCCAGCAGCGCCACGGCGCGGTTGATGCCGACGGTCAGCACGTCGTCATCCTTGTCCAGCGACTTGTAGATGCTGCCCATCTTCACATAGGGGCCGAAGCGCCCGATGGCGGCCGAGATCTCCTCGCCCGTCTCGGGGTGGAGGCCGACGATGCGGGGCAGGGCGAGCAGGGCGAGCGCCCGGTCGAGATCGAGCGAATCCGGGTCCATGCCGCGCGCCAGGCTGGCGCGCTTGGGCTTGGTCGGCTTGCCCTTGGCATCGGTGCCGCCCTCGCCGAGCTGGACGTAGAGGCCGTAGGGCCCGCGCCGCAGCGTCACCGGCGCGCCGCTCACCGGATCGGTGCCCAGCTCCTTGATGCCGCCGGCCAGCGCCGCCTCGCCTTCCGGCTCGTTGCCGGGCACGCTGAGCGGGCGGGTGTGGCGGCACTCCGGGTAGTTGGAGCAGCCGATGAAGGCGCCGTTGCGCCCGAGCCGCAGCCCGAGCCGGCCATTGCCGCAGGCCGGGCAGGCGCGCGGGTCGCCGCCATCGGCCGGGGTGGGGAAGAAGTGCGGCCCCAGCTCCTCGTCCAGCGCGTCGATCACGGCGCTGATCGTCAGGTCCTTGGTGGCGCCGATGGCGGCGTTGAAATCCTCCCAGAAGGCGCGCATCACCGCGCGCCAGTCGGCCCGCCCGCCGGAGATGTCGTCGAGCTTCTCCTCCATGCTGGCGGTGAAGTTGCTGTCAACGTAGCGCTCGAAGAAGTTCACCAGGAAGGCGGTGACCAGCCGGCCACGGTCCTCCGGCACGAAGCGCCGCTTGTCGATCTTCACGTAGTCGCGGTCCTGC
This sequence comes from Roseomonas sp. TS2, assembly GCF_058833935.1. Taxonomy (NCBI): domain Bacteria; kingdom Pseudomonadati; phylum Pseudomonadota; class Alphaproteobacteria; order Acetobacterales; family Roseomonadaceae; genus Roseomonas; species Roseomonas sp. TS2. The sequence continues at coordinate 90,078 of NZ_JCACVY010000005.1, forward strand.
AGCGTCTGCAGGATGGAGGCGTAGGTGGAGGGGCGGCCGATGCCGAGCTCCTCCATCTTCTTCACCAGGCTGGCCTCCGAATAGCGCGGCGGCGGCTGCGTGAAGTGCTGGTCGGCGTTCGCCGCGGTCAGCCTGGTGGGGTCCTTCTCCCGCATGGGCGGCAGGGTGCGGGTATCGTCCTCCTCGCCGGAGGTGGCGCCGGCGGGGGCGTCGTCCACATCCTCGCGGTACAGCTTCAGGAAGCCGTCGAAGGCGATGACGCTGCCGGTGGCGCGCAGCCGGGTCTGGCCGCTGGGCTCGGCCAGGTCCACCGCCGTCTGGTCCAGCTCGGCGGACTGCATCTGGCTGGCCACCGCCCGCTTCCACACCAGCTCGTAGAGGCGGCGCTGCTCGGGCGTCAGGAAGCGCGCCACCTGCTCCGGCGTGCGGCGCACATCGGTGGGGCGGATCGCCTCGTGCGCCTCCTGGGCATTCTTGGCCTTGGAGGAATACTCGCGCGGCGCGGCGGGGATGTAGTCGGGGCCGAAGCTCTCCTTCACATGGTCGCGGATGGCGAACATCGCCTCCCGCGCCATCTGCACGCCATCCGTCCGCATGTAGGTGATGAGGCCGACCGTCTCGCCCTGGAAGTCCACGCCCTCATAGAGCTGCTGGGCCTGGCGCATGGTCTGCTGCGCGCCGAAGCCAAGCTTGCGGGAGGCCTCCTGCTGCAGGGTGGAGGTGGTGAAGGGCGGCGGCGGGTTGCGCCGCACCCGCCGCTTCTCGACGCTGGCGACGCTGAAGCTGCCGGCCTCCACCGCGGCCTTGGCGCGGAGCGCGCGGGCCTCGTCCGGCAGGTCGAACTGCTCGAGCTTCCGCCCGTCCAGATGCGTCAGCCGGGCGGTGAAGGGGGCGGAGCTGGCGGTGAGGAAGCGGCCCTCCACCGTCCAGTACTCGCGCGCCTTGAACACCTCGATCTCGGCTTCCCGCTCGCAGATGAGGCGCAGCGCGACCGACTGCACGCGCCCGGCCGAGCGGCTGCCCGGCAGCTTGCGCCACAGCACGGGGGAGAGGGTGAAGCCCACCAGATAGTCCAGCGCGCGCCGGGCCAGGTAGGCCTCGATCAGCGGCGTGTCCAGGTCGCGCGGATGCGCCAGGGCGTGCTGCACCGCCCGCTTGGTGATCTCGTTGAAGGTGATGCGGTGCACCTGGACGCCGCGCAGCGCGCCCTTCTCCCGCAGCATCTCCTGCACGTGCCAGGAGATCGCCTCGCCCTCGCGGTCGGGGTCGGTGGCGAGGTAGAGGTTGCGGGCACCCTTCACCGCCTTGGCGATGGCGGCGACCTGCCTCTCGCCCCGGTCCTCGGCGGACCAGTCCATGGCGAAATCCTCGTCCGGCCGGACGCTGCCATCCTTGGCCGGCAGGTCGCGGACATGGCCGAAGCTCGCCAGCACCGTGAAGTCCTGGCCCAGATACTTGTTGATGGTCTTCGCCTTGGCCGGCGATTCGACGACGACGACGTCGGTCATGGCAGGTGTGCTGCGCTCTCTCTGGCCACCTGGGGCGGCGTTCTGGTCAGGCGTTGTCTCTACCGTAATCCGCTGCGGACCACGCGGTTGCCCGGCAGGGCTTCTATACGTCCCTCCAGCTCCAGATCGAGCAGGATTGCTTGCACCGCAGCAGGGGAGAGGTGGCAGCGTCGCAGCAACTCGTCAACCACAACTGGTGCTGCTCCTA
>NZ_JCACVY010000006.1:0-72113 GCF_058833935.1 Roseomonas sp. TS2
CCTCCTCCAGGCTGCTCCGCGCCGCCAGTTCCGCCACCCCGCCGATGGCGGCCAGCGGCCGTGATCCCAGGAAGGTGCCCTTGCCGACATGCCGCCAGAGCTGCCCGTCCCGCTCCAGCGCGGCCAGCGCCTGGCGCAGCTCGGCGCGGGAGACGCCCAGCTCCTGCGCCAGGGCGCGCTCGGGCGGCAGGCGGCCGCTGGCCGGCAGGCTGGCCTTGGCCAGATAGGCCTGCAGCAGGGTCAGCACCGGCGCGCCGCCCTGCCCCGCCGCACCGCTCTCGTCACGCTCGTTCCGCATGGCCCCTGCCTTTAGGGCACGGCGCCCGGCCGCACCAAGGGCGGTTGACGCGCCGCCCCGACCCTTCTAACCAATCGGCGAATTGGTTTCGCGCCGCAAGGGCGGCGCGCCAGGAGGAGGGTTACGCCCATGCGCTACGTCGTCGAGCCGCCGCCGGAGGCCGTGGTGCCGGTCCAGGGCGAGGAGGGCGTGTTCCCCGTCCGCCGCATCTGGTGCGTCGGCCGCAACTTCGCCGACCATGCGCGCGAGATGGGCCATGACCCGGACCGCGAGCCGCCCTTCTTCTTCGCCAAGCCGGCGAGCGCCGTGGTGCCGGGCGGCGGCACCCTGCCCTTCCCGGTGCAGACCAAGGACCTGCATCACGAGATCGAGATGGTCGTGGCCATCGGCAAGGGCGGCCGCGACATCGCGGTGGAAGACGCCCTCTCCCATGTCTATGGCTATGCCATCGGCCTCGACATGACGCGGCGCGACATCCAGGCCGAGGCCAAGAAGCTCTCCCGCCCATGGGAGCTGTCGAAGGGCTTCGACCAGTCCTGCCCGATCAGCGAGATCGTGCCCGCCGCCCGCATCGGCCACCCGTCGAAGGGCAAGATCGAGGTCACGGTGAACGGCAAGGTGCAGCAGACCGGCGACCTCAACCAGATGATCTGGTCGGTGCCGGAATCGATCGCCTACCTCTCCCGCTACGTGGAGCTGCTGCCGGGCGACCTGCTGATGACCGGCACCCCCTCCGGCGTCAGCGCCGTGAAGCCGGGCGATGCGCTGCACGGCGTCTGCGAGGGCGTGGGCGAGATCAAGGTCACCTACCAGACCGTCTGACCGGCGCCTCGGCGGCCGGAAAAGGGAAAGAGCCCGGGGGAATTCACTCCCCCGGGCTCTTTTCGTCTGTCCGCCCGCAAAAAATTCCCTATCTCCCGCGTGGGTTCGCGCCGCCCCGTCCGTATCAGGGGGGACACGACGCGAGACCCATGCCGAACGCCCTTCTCTCCATCGCCGGCTGGGAGGCCCCAATCACCGAGCGGTCCTCCCCCGACGCGGCCCCCAAGGCAGGCGTGGTTCCGCCGCTGGCCCGCGACCGCGCGGCGGCCGCGGACGCGGCGCTGCTCGGCTGGGCGGCGGCGGGCGACCGGCTGGCCTTCGACCAGCTGGCCACCCGCCACCTGCCGGCGCTCTACCGCATCGGGCTGCGCATCACCGGCAGCGCGGCGGAGGCGGAGGAGGTGGCGCAGGAGGCATTGCTGCGCGCCTGGCGCAACGCCGCGCGCTTCGACCCGGCGCGGGGCCAGGTGGGCACCTGGCTGTACAGCATCGCCAGCCACGCCGCGATCGACCGTGCCCGCCACGCCACCCCGCGCCAGCACGCCGCCCTGCGCGCCGCGCTGCGCGATGGCTGCGCGCCCGGCCAGTCCTGGCGCGGCTTCGAGGGGCAGGATGCGCGGCTGCACCGCGAGATCGCCGCCGCGGCCGGCAACCTGGCGCTGCTGCACCTGTTCGACCAACTCGCCACGCTCCGCCGCACCCTGACCTGGGACCGGCAGCGCCTGCGCCCCGGCGGTCCGCCGCCCGACCATCCCTCCTTCGGCGAGCATGCCCGCATCGTCGGGGCGATCGTGGGGGGCGATGCCGAGGGCGCGTCGGCGGCAATGGCCGGGCATGTCGGCCATGTGCACCGGCTGATCGAGGCGGAGCCGCCACGCACGGCGCCCTGACGGCAGTGTGTTCGGATTTGTGAAAATTTGGTGGCGGAGCGATTTACAGCCCGGAACGCTGTGACTATGAGGGCGGCACCGTACCGGTCATGCACAAGTTTTAACACCGCGAGGTTCCGCCATGCCGCCCAGCAACGCCTACCATGTCTGTGTCGTCGGGCTGGGCTCGATGGGGATGGGGGCGGCGCGTTCCTGCCTCGCGGCGGGGCTGCACACCTACGGGGTGGACCTGAACCCGGCCGCCACCAGCGCGCTGCGCGAGGCCGGCGCCGCCGAGGCCGGCACCAGCGCCCTGCCCTTCGCGGAGAAGCTGGACGCGGTGCTGCTGCTGGTGGTGAACGCCGCGCAGTGCAAGGCCGTGCTGTTCGGCGAGGACGGGCTGGCGGCGAAGCTGCGCCCGGGCACGGGCGTCATGGTCTCCGCCACCATCTCGGCCGAGGACGCGAAGGAGATCGCCGCCGGCCTCACGGCGCATGGCCTGCTGCCGCTCGATGCCCCGGTCTCGGGCGGCGCCGTCAAGGCGGCGGCGGGGCAGATGACGGTGATGGCCTCCGGCTCCCGCGCCGCCTTCGACCGGCTGCGCCCGGTGCTCGATGCGGTGGCCGGCAAGGTCTACGAGATCGGTGAGGAGATCGGCCTCGGCGCCACGGTGAAGATCATCCACCAGCTGCTGGCCGGCGTGCACATCGCGGCGGGGGCGGAGGCGATGGCGCTGGCCGCCCGCGCCGGCATCCCGCTCGGCACCATGTACGAGGTGGTGACCAACGCCGCCGGCAACAGCTGGATGTTCGAGAACCGCATGAAGCACGTGGTCGATGGCGACTACACGGCCAAATCGGCGGTGGACATCTTCGTCAAGGATCTCGGCCTCGTCACCAAGACGGGGCTGGCGATGAACTTCCCGCTGCCCCTCGCCACCACCGCCTACACCATGTTCGCCAACGCCTCCAACGCCGGCTACGGCAAGGAGGACGACGCGGCCGTCATCAAGACCTTCGCCGGCATCCAGCTTCCCGGCGTGAAGGGGGAGAAGTGAGCATGCGCCTCGGCGTCATCGGCGACGACTTCACCGGCTCCACCGACATCGCGGGCTTCCTGGTGGCCAACGGCCTGCGCACCGTCCAGCTCAACGACGTGCCGGACGACGCGCTGCAGGTGGAGGCCGATGCGGTGGTGATCAGCCTCAAGACCCGCTCCTGCCCGCCGGAGCAGGCGGTGGAGCAGAGCCTCGCCGCGCTGCGCTGGCTGCAGGCGCGCGGCTGCCCGCAATTCTTCTTCAAGTACTGCTCCACCTTCGACAGCACGCCCAAGGGCAATATCGGCCCGGTGACGGATGCGCTGCTCGCCGCGCTGGGCGAGGATTTCACGGTGATCTGCCCGGTGCTGCCGGTGAACGGCCGCACCATCTACAACGGCTATCTCTTCGTGAACGGCGTGCCGCTGCATGAATCCGGCATGCGCCACCACCCCGTTACGCCAATGACGGACAGCAACATCATGCGCGTGATGGAGGCGCAGTCCGCGGGCCGCGCCGGCAACGTGCCGAGCACGGTGATGGACCAGGGCCCCGAGGCGGTGCGCGCCGCCCTGGCGAAGCTGAAGGCCGAGGGCGTCCGCTACGCCGTGCTGGACGCGCTGAACGATGCCCACCTCGTCACCATGGGCCAGGCCGTGGCGGGGATGAAGCTCGTCACCGGCGGCTCCGGCCTCGCCGACGGCATGGCCCGCGCCTGGACGGAGCTGCGCGGCGACGCGGCGCAGGCGGCCGAGGCCGGCCGCCCGGTGGCCGGGCGCGCCGTGTTGCTCTCCGGCTCCTGCTCGCAGATGACCAACGCGCAGGTGGCGGCCTACCGCGCCGAGGCGCCGTCGCTGGCCGTCGATGTCGCGCGCTGCCTGGAGGATGCAGGCTATGCCGCCGAGCTGGCCGCCTGGGTGCAGGCGCAGCCGCGCGAGGGCCTGGCGCCGCTGGTCTATGCCACCATGCCGCCCGATGAACTGAAGGCGGTGCAGGAACGCTTCGGCGCCGCCCGCGCCAGCGAGGCGGTGGAGCACACCTTCGGCGCCCTGGCGAAGCTGCTGGAGGCGGCGGGCTTCGGCCTGTTCATCGTGGCGGGCGGCGAGACCTCGGGCATCGTCACCCAGTCGCTCGGCATCCGGGGCTTCGCCATCGGGCCGCAGATCGCGCCCGGCGTGCCCTGGGTGCGGGCGGTGGGCAAGCCGCTCTCGCTGGCGCTGAAGTCGGGCAATTTCGGCCAGGAGCGCTTCTTCTTCCAGGCGCAGGAGATGGTGGCGTCCGCCACCTGAAAAACCGCCGCGCATGATCCCCGCCGAGCGCCAGAACCTGATCGTCTCCCGGCTGGAAAGCCGCGGCGTGCTCAGCATCGCCGAGCTGACCGAGCTGCTGGGCGTGTCGCACATGACGGTGCGGCGCGACCTGCAGCAGCTGGAGCGGGCGGGGCGCGTCACCACCGTGGCGGGGGGCGTGCAGCTGCCGGAGAAGATCCTCACCGAGCCCTCGCACCTGGCCAAGGCGCGGCTGCGGCACGGGGAGAAGGTGGCCATCGGGCGGCTCGCCGCTGCCATGGTGCGCCCCGGCGCCGTGGTCTATCTGGATGCCGGCACGACGACGCTGGAGATCGCCCATGCCCTGGCCGGGCGCGACGACATCTCGGTCGTCACCAACGACTTCGTCATCGCCTCGCACCTGATGCGCAACGCCGCCTGCCGCCTCTACCACACCGGCGGCGAGGTGGAGCGCGAGAACCGCTCCTGCGTCGGCGACCCGGCGGCGGAGGCGGTGCGGCGCTTCAACTTCGACATCGCCTTCATCTCCACCTCCTCCTTCGGCATGCGCGGCGTCTCCACGCCATCCGAGAACAAGGTGGCGGTGAAGCGCGCCATCGTGCAGAGCGCGGATGAGAGCGTGCTCGTCACCGACAGCACGAAATACGGCAAGCTCGGCACCTTCAACGCGGTTCCGCTGGAGGCGCTCTCGGCCATCGTCACCGATGCCGGCCTGCCCGACACCGTCCGGGACGCCATACGGCGCGCCGGCATCACCCTGCACATCGCCGGGTAGCCCGCGCCATGCCGGCCGCCCGCAGGACCTCCTGACAGGACAACACGCATGAAGATCATCGTCACCGGCGGTGCCGGCTTCCTGGGCACGCGGCTGATCAAGGCGCTGCTGGCGCGCGCCGGCCAGGTGGAGGGGCTGCCCGCCTTCGATGCCATCGTCTCGGTGGACCTGGCGCCCTGCACGGTCGAGGACCCGCGCGTCACCTCCGTCACCGGCAATGTCTCGGACCCCGCCTTCATCCGCGCCACGGTGACGCCGGACACGGTGGCCGTCTATCACATGGCCGCCGTGGTCAGCGGCCAGGCTGAGGCGGATTTCGACCTCGGCATGAGCGTGAACCTCGACGGCACCCGCGCCCTGCTGGAGGCCTGCCGCGCCCTCGGCACCGCGCCGCGCTTCGTCTTCGCCAGCTCCCTCGCCGTGTTCGGCGGGCCGATGCCCGAGGTGGTGCCGGAGGATCTGGCGCTGCTGCCGCAATCCTCCTACGGCGCGCAGAAGGCGATCGGCGAGCTGCTCGTCAACGACTATTCCCGCAAGGGCTTCATCGACGGCCGCGTCTGCCGCCTGCCCACCATCGTGGTGCGGCCGGGCAAGCCGAACGCGGCGGCCTCCTCCTTCGCCAGCGGCATCATCCGCGAGCCGCTGAACGGCGAGGCCTCCAACTGCCCGGTGCCGCCGGAGACCCGCATGTGGATCTCCTCGCCGGCCACCGTCATCGACAACCTCGTCCACGCCATCACCGTGCCGGGCGGGAAGTTCGAGGGGCGGCGCACGCTGAACCTGCCGGGCCTCTGCGTCACCGTGGCCGGGATGCTGGAGAGCCTGGAGCGCGTCGGCGGCGCCGCGGCGCGCGCCCGCGTCACCGCGCAGCCGGAGCAGCGCATCATCGACATCGTCTGCAGCTGGCCGGGCGATTTCGACGTGGCGCGCCCGCTGGCGCTGGGCTTCACCCGCGACACCGATTTCGACGCGGTGGTGCGCCAGTACAAGGACGAGTTCATCGGCTGAAGGGCCGGGCGGGGGAAAGGGCCGGGCTCCTTCCCCCGCGCAAGGATACGGACGCGCGGCGGGCGTGGGTCGCCCGCCGCCAATGACGAGAACGTTATCGGAGAAGAGTCCCCATGAACGGTGCGGCTAGCACAGTCGGCCCGGCGGCGATCGTCGGCCTTGTCTTCGGCATCGCCCTGCTGATCTTCCTGGTGCTCCGCACCAAGATCCACGCCATCCTGGCGCTGGTCATCGCCGCCTCCATCGCCGGCCTTTCCGCCGGCATGGCGCCGGATGCCGTGGTCAACTCCATCACCAAGGGCTTCGGCGGAACCCTCGCCACCATCGGCCTCGTCATCGGCTTCGGCGTGATGATGGGCCGCATCCTGGAGGTGACGGGCGCGGCGGAGCGGCTGGCCATCACCTTCGTCCGCTGGCTCGGCGAGAAGAAGGAGGAATGGGCGATGATGGCCACCGGCTACATCGTCTCCATCCCGATCTTCTGCGACAGCGCCTTCGTCATCCTCAACCCGCTGGCCCGCGCCCTGGCGCGCAACTCGGGCAAGTCGGTGCTGACCATGGGCATCGCGCTGGCCGGCGGCCTGATGTTGACGCACCACGCCGTGCCGCCGACGCCGGGGCCGCTCGGCGCCGCCGGCATCTTCGGCGTCGACATCGGCATGATGATCCTGTGGGGCATCGTGCTGACCCTGCCGGCCACCTTCGTGCTGATCTGGTACGCCCGCGCCATGGGCCCGCGCATCGAGGCGATGATCCTGCGCGACACGGGCGAGCCCCTGGGCGGCAACGCGGCGGCGGCCTTCGGCCAGTTCAAGGAGGCGGCGGCGAAGCGCGAGAGCGAGCTGCCCTCCCTGACCCGCTCGGTGCTGCCGATCCTGGTGCCGATCCTGCTGATCTTCGTCAACACCGTCGTCACCGGCATCGCCAAGGCGAGCGGCGATGCGGCGATGGCGCAGTCCACCCTGGTGCAGCTCTGCGCCTTCATCGGCAATCCGGTGATCGCGGTCGGCATCGGCGTGGCGCTCGCGGCCTATGGCCTGGCCGGCCACATGACGCGCGACGAGGCGGTGGGCGAGATGGAGAAGGGCGTCGAGAGCGCCGGCATCATCATGCTCGTCACCGGTGCCGGCGGCGCGCTGGGCGGCGTGCTGCGCGACAGCGGCACCGGCCAGTACATCGGCGAATGGGTGGCCACGCTGCCGCTGCCGGCGATCCTGATCCCCTTCGTCATCGCCACGCTGGTGCGGCTGATCCAGGGCAGCGGCACGGTGGCCATCATCACCGCCGCCTCCATCTCGGCGCCGATCCTGGCGCAGATCGAGGGGGTGAACCTGGCGCTGGCGGCGCAGGCGGCCTGCATCGGCTCCATGGTGTTCGGCTACTTCAACGACAGCTACTTCTGGGTGATCAACCGCATCCTCGGCGTGAAGAACGCCAAGCACCAGCTGCTCACCTGGTCGGTGCCCACCACGCTGGGCTGGGCCACGGCGCTGGTCACGCTGCTGGTGGCCAACGCCGTCGTCGGCTGAGGCGGGGCGGAGAGCGGCGGCGGGCGGGCGGGGCGAAGGTCCCGCCCGCCTTTTTCATGGGCTTTCCGCTTCCGCCCCGGCTGTTACGCTGCGGCCCGACCCCATCCCCGCGCGAGGACGCCGCACCGCATGACAGACACCACCCCCTATGATGTCATCGTCGTCGGCGCCGGCTCGGCGGGCGCGCCGCTGGCGGCGCGGCTCTCCGAGAACCCGGCCCGCCGGGTGCTGCTGCTGGAGGCGGGGCGGGACTGGCGGGCCGCCGAGGCGCCGCACGCGCTGCGCAGCGCCAACATCGTCCCCTTCATGCACGACCCGGCGCACCAGGCGGACTGGCAATGGCCGGGGCTGATGGCGCGCCGCACCGCCGCGCAGGCGCCGCGCTTCTACTGGCGCGGCCGCGCCCTCGGCGGTTCCTCCACGGTCAACGCGCAGATCGCCATCCGCGGCGTGCCCGCCGCCTTCGACGCCTGGGCCGAGGCCGGCTGTGAGGGCTGGTCCGCCGCCGAGGTGATGCCGCTCTTCGGCGCCATCGAGGACGACCCGGAGATGGGCCGCCCCGGCGGCCCGCTGCCGGTGCACCGCGCGCCGCCCGCCGAATGGGGCGCGGTGGACCACGCCTTCCGGGATGCGGCGCTGGCCGCCGGCTACCCCTGGAAGCCCGACCAGAACGCGCCGGAGGGCGAGGGCGTCTCCTGCCACCCGATCAACAGCCGCGACGGCCGGCGCGTCACCACCAACGACGCCTATCTGGAGCCGGCGCGCGGCCGCCCCAACCTAGCGATCCGCGGCGGCGCACTGGTGGACCGCGTGCTGTTCGACGACGCCCGGCGCGCCCGTGGCGTGCGGCTGCGTTTCGAGGGGGAGGGGAGCTGGCAGGAGATCGCGGCGCGCGAGGTGGTGCTCTGCGCCGGCGCCATCCACAGCCCGGCCATCCTGATGCGCTCCGGCATCGGGCCCGCCGCAGCGCTGCGCGCGCTCGGCCTGCCGGTGCTGCACGACCAGCCCTCGGTCGGCCAGAACCTGATGGACCACCCGATCCTGCGCGCCGGCTTCGCCCTCGCGCCGGAGCACGCGGCGCGGGGCGCCGATGCGCGCCACACCAACTGCGCCCTCACCTACAGCAGCGGCCTGGGTGGCGGCGGCGAGCGGGACATGATCATGGTGGCCTACAACCATCGCGGCCTGTCCGGGGCGGAGCCGGCGCCGGCCGGCGCGGTGGCCGTGGCGCTCTACGACGCCTTCTCGCGCGGCGCGCTGCGCCTCGTCTCGCCCGACCCGTCGGCGCAGCCCGAGGTGGAGGAGAACATGCTCTCCCACCCCGCCGACCGGCTGCGCCTGCGCGACGGCGTGCGGCGCCTGGCCGCGCTGCTGCGCCAGCCGGCACTGGCCGCCCTGGCCCCCGCGCCGGAATTCGGCGAGAGCGGCCTGCCCTTCGCCGAGGCCGCCGGCCTGCCCGACGACGCGCTGGACGCGCTGATGCTGCGCGAGGCGGGCGATATCCAGCACGCCGCCGGCACCTGCCGCATGACCGCGCATGAGGACCCGCGCGGCGTGGTGGACCCCGAGCTGCGCGTGCGCGGCGCCGAGGGGCTGCGCGTGGCGGATGCCTCGATCATGCCCACTGACTGCCGCGCCAACCTGCACTTCACCTGCGTCATGATCGGCGAGGCGCTGGCGCGGCGCATGGGCTGAAAGGTTTAACGGCGGCGCGGTGGTGGCCGCCGGCTGCCTTCCCCTACACTGCCCGTCCGCCGGCCCTGCCGGCGGACGCCCGAAACCGGCTGGAGTTCCGCATGGCCCGTATCCTTCCCGTCGCCTCCTTCGACTGCGTCGTCTTCGGCGCGACCGGCGACCTGACCATGCGCAAGCTGCTGCCGGCGCTCTACCACCGCTTCCGCGACCGGCAGTTTCCGGAGACGAGCCGCATCATCGGCGCCGCCCGCACCGCCATGGACGAGGAAGCCTACCGCCGCATGGCCGAGGACGCGCTGCGCCTGCACGTGCCGGCCACCAGCCTGGACGCGGCGGTGCTGCAGGATTTCCTGCGGCTGGTGCACTACCGCCAGGTGGATGGCGCGGGCGAGGAGGGCTGGCCCGCCCTGATCGCGCTGCTGGAGGAGCGGCCGGAGCAGGTGCGCCCCTTCTACCTCGCCACCTCGCCTGACCTGTATGGGCCCATCTGCCAGCGCCTCGCCCGCCACGGGGCGCTCGGGCCGCTGTCCCGCGTGGTGCTGGAGAAGCCCATCGGGCGCGACCTGGCGACGGCGCGCGAGATCAACCAGGCCGTGGGCCAGGTGCTGCCCGAGGCGCAGATCTTCCGCATCGACCACTATCTCGGCAAGGAGACGGTGCAGAACCTGCTGGCGCTGCGCTTCGCCAACCCGATCTTCGAGCGGCTCTGGCACGCCGACATGATCGACCACGTGCAGATCACGGTGGCCGAGGAGGTGGGCGTCGGCGGCCGCGGCGGCTACTACGACCGCGCCGGCGCGCTGCGCGACATGGTGCAGAACCACATCCTCCAGCTTCTCTGCCTGCTGGCGATGGAGAGCCCCATCTCCCTCGACGCCGACGCGGTGCGCGACGAGAAGGTGAAGGTGCTGCGCGCGCTGCGCCCCATCGCCCCGCACGAGGCGCATCTGTTCAGCGTGCGCGGGCAGTACACGGCGGGCGCCATCGCCGGGCAGCCCGTGCCGGGCTACCGCACCGATCTGGGGCTGGAGGCGCCGAGCCTGACGGAATCCTTCGTCGCGCTGAAGGCGCAGGTGAATTCCTGGCGCTGGGCGGGGGTGCCCTTCTACCTCCGCACCGGCAAGCGCATGCCGCGCAAGATGTCCGAGATCGTGCTGGAGTTCCGCACGCCGCCCTTCAGCATCTTCCCGCGCGAGGCGGCGGGGATGCAGCCCAACCGCCTGCTGATCCGGCTGCAGCCGGAGGAGGGGATGCGCCTCGAGATGATGACCAAGGAGCCGGGGCCGGGCGGGCTGCACCTGCGCCCCACCGGCCTCGACATCAGCTTCGAGAAGACCTTCGGCCAGCGCTACCCGGACGCCTATGAGCGGCTGCTGATGGATGTGGTGCGCGGCAACGCCACCCTGTTCATGCGGCGCGACGAGGTGGAGACCGCCTGGCAGTGGGTGGAGCCGATCCTGCAAGGCTGGGAGGACCGCCCCGAGGCGCCGCGCCCCTACGCCGCCGGCAGCTGGGGGCCGAGCGCCGCCATCGCCATGATCGAGCGCGACGGCCGCACCTGGTACGAGAGCCTGGAGTAAGGCGGCTCAGCCGCAGCCGCGCAGCAGGCGCGAGGGCGGCGGGGCGCCGCGCAACGGCTCGGGCGCGACGGGGGGGCGGGGCGCTGTGCTGTCCAGCAGGCGCCGCAGCGCCCCGCCCAGCGCGCCGGAGGCCAGCGGCTTGCGCAGCAGCGCGGTGCGCCCCTGGCCGTCGCCCGCCGCCCAGCCGCCCGGCATCTCCCCGTAGCCGGTGACGAACAGCACCGGCACGCCGCGCCGCACCAGCAGGTCGGCCACCGGGAAGGCGGCCTGGCCACGCAGGTTGACGTCCAGCACCGCGAGGTCGAGCGGCGCCTGCTCGGCCAGCTGCATCGCCTCGGACAGGCTGGCGGCCGGGCCGGACACCACGCAGCCCAGCGCCGTCAGCGTCTCGGCCAGCTCCAGCCCCACCAGCGCCTCGTCCTCGGCCAGCAGCACGCGGCGGCCATGCAGCACCGTGACCAGGGAGGCGGCCTCCTCCACCGGTGCGGGAGGAGACGAGGGCGGGAGGGGGGCGCGCGCCTGGCGGATCGAGACGCGGTCCGGCGCCACGGTCAGCACGCAGGCCAGCCCGGTGGGGCGCCAGTCGAAGGCCAGGCTGCCGCCCAGCTGCCCGGACACCGCCACCTTGATCATGCGCGAGCCGAAGCCGCGCCGCGTAGGCTGGCCGGCGACAAGCGCCGGGCCGCCCAGCTCGGTCCATTCCAGCCGCAGCGCCCCCCCCGCGGCACGCTCCCAGGAGAGCGTCACGCGCCCCTGCGGCGTGGAGAGCGCGCCATGCCGCGCCGCGTTGGAGGCCAGCTCGTAGAGCACCATCGACATCGGCTGCACCACCTCCGGCGCCAGCCGCACCACGGGCCCGGAGAGGGCCACCCGCCCGCCCGCCGCATAGGCGGCCAGCTCCGCCTCGGCCAGCTCGCGCAGGTCGCTGCCGGCCCAGCGTTCGCGCGCCAGCAGGGTATAGGCCCGCGCCAGCGCGCCGACACGGCCCTCCACCGCATCGGCGAAATCCGCCGGATGGTCCGCCCGCGTCAGGCGGATGATGGACTGCACCAGGGCCAGCGCGTTCTTGGCGCGGTGGTCCACCTCCTGCATCAGCAGCACCTGCCGCTCCTCGCTGGCGCGGCGCTCCGTGATGTCCTCGCCCGAGGCGAGCAGGGCCAGGAAGTTCCCCTCCGGATCGCGCAGCGCCGTGCTGCGCCAGGCGACCAGGCGCTCCTCGCCATCGGGCCGCAGCACCGGCAGCAGGTCGGGCTCCGGCGCGTCCTCGGCCCCCTCGTTGATGGCCCGGAAGGCGGCGCGGGCACGCGCCTGCCAGCGGGCCGCGACAAAGCCGGCGAACCAGTCCTGGCCCAGCACCTCCGCCTCCTCCGCCAGGCCCAGGATCTCCAGCCCATGGCGGTTAATGCCCTGCACGGCGCCTTCCGGGCTCAGCACCAGCAGCATGGTGCCGGCCGCGTCGAAGTAGAGCCGCGCCCGGTCGCGCTCGGTGCGCAGCGCGGCCATCATCTCCAGCGCGGCGGCGGCGCGCCCCTCCGCCATGGCGCGCGCCCGCATCGCCGTGGTGGCCTGGCCCATGGCCTGGCGCAGCGTCTCGAACTCGGCGACGGTGAAGGGGGAGGAGGCGGCGGGGACAGGGCGGCCGGCGGCCACCGCCTCGGCCTCGGCGGTCAGCGCGTCCAGCGGCGCCAGGAAGCGGCGCGCCCGCCATGCGGCCAGCAGCATCGCAGCCAGCAGCAGCGCCAGGCCGCCCAGCGCCAGATTCAGCAGCGGGCTCTGCCACGCCATGTCGTAGGCCTGGCGCGGCATGGTGACGGCGGCTGCCCAGGGCACGCCCTCGAGCCGCTGGAAGGCGAGGACGATGCCCGCCCCCTCGATCGAGGGCCCGGCCGTGACCCCTCCCTCTTCCCTGGCCAGGGCCTCCGCCACCCAGCGCGGCGCCACCTGGCCGACCTGGCTCTCATGCGCGACGGAGCGCGCCACGATGCGCCCGCTCTCCACCTCGATCAGCCCGGCGATCTGCCCCTCGCGGATCTGCCCCAGCAGCGTGGCCAGCCGCGCCGGCTCGAAGGCCAGGATCAGCACGGTGCGGGGGCCGGCATCCTCCCGCAGCGGTACGAAAGCCGCCAGGATCGGCCGCTGCACCGTGCCGCCGGTGAACAGGCGGTCGCTGAGCACCGCCTCGCCGGTCTCCAGCGCGCGGGTGATCCAGGGCAGGCCGCGCGCCCGTGGCAGGGGCTGGCCCAGCGGATGCAGGGTGTTGAGCAGCTGGCTGCCATCGGCCTGCGCCAGCACCACCCAGCCGCCGAAGGCCTCGCCCACGGCACGGGCCTGGGCGTAGAAGCCGGAGAGGGCGGCAGGGCCGCCCGGCGAGCGGTCCAGCGAGCCGGCCAGGGTGACCGCGGCGGTGATGGCGGTGGTGAGCTGCTGGTCGATGGCGGCGGCCGTGGCGCGGGCGGTGCCGCGCAGCCCCGTCTCCGAGGCCTGCCGGTAGGCGGCGCCGAGTTGCCAGGCCGTCAGCCCTCCTGCCAGGAGGGCCGGCAGCAGAAGGGCCAGGCACATGAGCACCAGATGCAGCCGCAGGCCCAGAAGGGTGGCGCGATATCCGGGATGCGGCGCCGCGACACCGTTCGGGCCGCCCCCCTTCTGTTCATTCACGATGAGCCCGCCCCCGATGCACCATGCGCCATGCGGGCGCTGATGCACCCTGTTCCTCCATCGGAGGATGACAAAGGAAACGTTGGGGGGGCAATGAATTCATAGTCATCAAAATGTACGAAGTATTATTTTTTTGCTGAACTTTCCGGGAGGATTTCACCTGTAATCCATATTCGCATTGCCCCTTTCGCGCTGGGAACGGGGCTGTTCCGTCACGATACTGGCGCAGGACACAAGTTCAGGGCGGACTTTCCACGGAAGGCGCCCCGGGGGGCGCTCCGCACCGCTCAGAGCAGGGTGCGATCGACGGGGTTGAACGGCGTCGGGAAGACGCCGCGCGGGGCGATCATGGCGTAGGGCCCGCGCGGCAGGAACTGCCCGTGCCCCTCGGCACCGACCAGCGCGCCGCCCTCCACCACCGGCACGCCGCGCACCAGCGTCACCTCGGGCCAGCCGGTCACCTCCATCCCCTCATAGGGGGTGTGGTCATTGTCGTGCAGCATCAGCGCGTTGGTCAGCGTCACCTTGCGGGTGGGGTCCCAGATGGCGATGTCGGCATCGGCGCCGACCGCGATGCTGCCCTTGCGCGGGTCCAGGCCGAACAGCCGCGCCGGGTTGGTGGCGGTGATGGCCACGAAGGTCTGCAGGTCGATGCGCCCCTTCGACACCCCCTCGCTGAACAGCAGCGGCATGCGCGCGGCAAGGCCCGGCAGGCCGTTCGGAATCCGAGTGAAGGGGGCGTCCTCGCCGAAGGCCGTCTTGCCGTCCGGCCCGGCATAGCGGGTCGGCGCGTGGTCGGAGGTGACGTTGGAGAGCACGCCGCGCCGCAGCGCCTCCCACAGCGCCTCCTGGTCGGCCGCCGTGCGCGGTGCCGGGCTGCACAGGAACTTGGCGCCCTCGAGGCCGGGGCGGTCGAGGTCGTCGGCGGTGAGGACGAGGTATTGCGGGCAGGTCTCGGCCCACACCTTCAGCCCGCGCGTCTGGGCGCGCTCGATCTCGGCCGCGCTCTCGGCGCCGCTGACGTGGAAGATCTGCACCGGCGTGTCCAGCGCCTCGGCCATGGCGCAGACGCGGTGGACGCATTCGCGCTCCACCACCATCGGCTTGGCCCAGGCATGGTGCTTCGGCAGGGTCAGCCCGGCGGCGAGCAGCGCCTCGGTGTAGAAGGCGATCATCTCGTGGTGCTCGGCATGCACGCAGACCAGCGCGCCGAGCCGGCGCCCCGCCGCCAGCACGCGCAGCGCCTGCGCGTCGGTGATGCGCGCACCCTCATAGGTGAGGAAGATCTTCAGGCTGCGGTGCCCGGCCTCGACCAGGGCGGGGAGCTGCCGCTCCAGCACCTCCGGCGTCGGGTCGGTCAGGATGATGTGGAAGGCGTAGTCGATGCGGCTGCGCCGGGCGCGCGCCATGTGCTCGGCCACCGCGTCCGTGGCGGACCTGGCGGCGCTCTGGCGTGCGAAGCAGATGACGGTGGTGGTGCCGCCCGCCGCGGCCGAGGCGCTGGCGCTGGCGAAGCTGTCGGCGCTGGCGGTGGGCGGGCTGCGCGGTTCCTCGATATGGGTGTGGGTGTCCACCCCGCCCGGCAGCACCAGCCTGCCGCCCGCCTCGATCTCCCGCGCGCCGGGGCCGAGGCCGCGCGCCAGGGCCGCCACCTGGCCGCCGCGCACGCCGATATCGGCCTGGAACACGTCGCTCGCCGTCGCCACGGTGCCGTTGCGGATGACGAGATCGAATTCGGGCATGCTTGGCCTCCCCCAGGGTTCGCGTCCCGGGGCCGCCCCCTGGCGGCCGCGGTGACTCCAGGGCCGGCGCGGCAACCCGCATGCCGGCCCACGCGGCAGCCTGCGGGTGGCGGGGCAGGGGCGCAAGGCCGCGCCCCCCCCCCCGCAGGGCCTCAGGGCATGGGTGGCCTCAGGGCATGAACTGCCCGCCATTCACGTTCAGCACCTGGCCGGTGATGTAGCCGCTGCAGGCGTGCGAGGCGAGGAACAGGAAGGCCGGCGCGCATTCCTCCGGCCGGCCGAAGCGCCCCATCGGGATGCCCTTCGAGATGTTCGCCTTCACCTCCGCCGTCTTGTCGGCGTGGAAGGCGGTGTCGAAGGTGCCGGGCGAGACGGTGTTGAAGCGGATGCCGTCGGCGGTGTGGAAGTTCACCCAGTTCTTCTGGATGTTGTGCAGGAAGGCCTTGGCCGCGCCGTAGAGGCTGGCGCCGGGGCCGCCGCCGGCATCGGCCGCGATCGAGCCGACGAGGATGACGGCGCTGGTCTGCCCGCTCTGCGCCGCCGCGGCCTTCAGGTGGGGCAGGGCGGCGCGCGTCACGGCGAGGGCCGAATAGGCGTTCACGTCCATCACCGTCTCGTAAAAGGCGCGGTCGATCTGGGCCAGTGGCTTGCGGCCGACCAGCCCGCCGGCATTGTTCACCAGCACGTCGATGCCGCCGAAGCGGGCGGCGAACGCCTCCACCATCGACTGCGCCGCGCCCTCATCGGCGGCATCGCCCTGGAAGAAGGCGGCCTCGCCCTCCAGCGCGTTCAGCCGCGCCAGCGTGGCCTCGAGGTCGGCCGGCACCTTGCGGCCGTTCAGCCCGACCTTGGCGCCGGCGCGCACGAAGGCCTCGGCCGCCGCCAGGCCGATGCCCTGGGTGGAGCCGGTGATCAGGACGCGGCGGCCCTTCAGGTCGTGGAACATGCTGCTCTCCATGCGCTGCGGCCCGGCGCGGAACGGCGGGCATCGGGTGGTGCGGCGGGGCGGGCGGGCCCATTTCCCTCGCCTAAACTCTCAAATAGTGGTAATAGAGTAAATTATATGAGGTATAGCTAGGCGGCCGGCCAGAGGGCCGTCAAGCGCAAGCCGCGGCCCAGCCACCCCGGCGGGCTGCGGAATCAGGGAGGATGGGAGATAAACTCCCACTATTTGGAACATGTATCATCTATTTGACACAACAATCCCACTGCGCCTAAGCAGCCGGCGTCATGGCAATGGCTGAACCGGTGGACGGCACGAGGATGGAGAGCGAGGCCGGGCGGCCCCAGGCCGCCGGCACGCAGACCCTGCTGCGCGGGCTGAAGGTGCTGGAATGCGTCGCCGGCGGCATCTGCGACGTGCAGGGCATCGCCGCCGCGCTGGGCACGCCGCGCAGCACGACGCACCGCATCCTCAACAGCCTGGTGACGGCGAAGTACCTGCACCACCTGCCGCACAAGGGCTACCTGCTGGGCCCGATGCCGATCCATCTCGGCAACCGGGCGCTGGAGCAGCGGCCGCTGGTGGCGCTGGCCCAGCCGCATTGCGAGGCGCTGGCGCGGCAGACCGGAGACACGGTGCATCTCGGCGTGGCGGACGGCGCGGAGGTCGTCTACCTCGTCAAGATCACCAGCACGCGTGGCTTCGAGATGCGCTCGCGCGTCGGGCAGCGCATGCCGCTGGCCACCACGGGCATCGGCAAGGCGCTGATGCTGGGCGTGCCGCCGCAGCGCTGGCGCGCGCTCTACGACGCCGCCATCGCGCTGAACGCGCGCCACCCCGAGCGCCCCGCGCCGACCCCCTGGCCGCTCTACGAGGAGCGGATGCGCGCCTATCTGGCGCGCGACGTGGTGTTCGACCTGGAGGAGAACGAGGTGGGCATCCGCTGCGCCGGCGCGCCGGTGCGCGAGGTGGGCGGGCGTGTCAGCGCCGCCATCAGCGTCGCCAGCGCCATCCCCTTCATGCCGGAGGAGCGGCTGGAGGAGATCGCGCCGCTGGTGCGCGCCGCCGCCGACGACATTTCCCGCGAGCTGGGCTGGAGCCGCTGATGCCGCCAACCGTCGATCCCGTCCTGATCGCGCTCGACTGGGGCACGTCGAGCTTCCGCGCCTTCCTGATGGGCCAGGGCGCCACGGTGCTGGACCAGCGCGGCAGCGCCGAGGGCATCACCAACCTGCCGCGCCCCGGCGCGGAGGGCTTCGCGGACGTGTTCGCCGCGCAGTGCGGCGCCTGGCTGGCGCGCTGGCCGGGCCTGCCGGTGGTGGCCGGCGGCATGGTGGGCAGCGCCCAGGGCTGGCGCGAGGCACCCTATGCCGAATGCCCCGCCGACCTCTCCGGCCTGGCCCGCGCGGCGGTGGAGGTGGAAGCCCCCGGCGCCCGCATCCTGATCGCCCCCGGCGTGCTCAGCGCCCCGGCAGACAGCGCGCCGGACGTCATCCGCGGCGAGGAGATCCAGGTGGCCGGCGCGCTGCAGGCGCATCCGGCGCTGGCGGCGCGGGCGCGCTTCCTGATGCCCGGCACCCATTCCAAATGGGTGTCGCTGGAGGCTGGCCGCATCACCGGCTTCGCCACATACATGACGGGCGAGCTGTTCGCCGTGCTGTGCCGCCACTCCCTGCTCGGCCGGCTGATGCCGGAGGGCGAGGCGGCGGAGCCGGCGGCGGCGGAGGAAGCCTTCGCCCTCGGCCTGCGCATGGCGCGGGAGAGCGGGCCGGGCGACCTGGCGCACCAGCTCTTCGCCACCCGCACCCTCGGCCTGACGAAGCGCCTGCCCCCCGCCGCCCTGGCCGATTTCCTCTCCGGCCTGCTGATCGGGCACGAGGTCGTCTCCGGCCTCGCCCATACCGGCGCGGCCGAGGCGGGGCTGCCGCTGGCGCTGATCGGCGAGGGCACGCTCTGCCGCCGCTACGCCGCCGTGCTGGAGAGCCTCGGCGCGCCGCCCGCCCTGCTGCTCGGCAACACCGCGCCGGCCGGGCTGTTCCAGTTCGCCATCGCCGCCGGGCTGGTCCGGCCCGCGCCCGCCGCCAACACGGCCGAGGAGGCCGCGCCATGACCGAATCTTCTCATGCCCCCCGCTTCGACGCGGCGCTGGCCAGCCTGCCCCTCATCGCCATCCTGCGCGGCCTGCGGCCGGAGGAGAGCGAGGCGGTGGCCACGGCGCTCTACGAGGCCGGCTTCCGCCTGATCGAGGTGCCGCTGAACTCGCCCGAGCCGTTCGACAGCATCGCGCGGGTGCGCCGCCTGCTGCCGCCGGACGCGCTGGTGGGCGCCGGCACGGTGACACGGGTGGAGGAGGTGGAGCGCCTCGCCGCCCTCGGCGCCGAGCTGGTCGTGATGCCGCATGCCGACACGGCGGTGATCGGCGCGGCGGCGCGGGCCGGGCTGCTCTGCACCCCCGGCATCGCGACGCCGACCGAGGCCTTCGCGGCGCTCGCCGCCGGCGCGGCCGCGCTGAAGCTGTTCCCCGCCGAGCTGGTGGGGCCGCCGGTGCTGAAGGCGATGCGCGCCGTGCTGCCGCGCGGCACGCGGCTGCTGCCGGTGGGGGGCATCACCCCCACCACCATGCGGCCCTTCCTGGCCGCCGGCGCCGCCGGCTTCGGCCTCGGCTCGGCGCTCTACGCGCCCGGCATGGCGGCGGCCGAGGTGGCGGAGCGCGCCCGCGCCTTCACCGCGGCCTGGCGGCAGGAAGCCGCCACGCCCTGAGACCCCGCCCGGCCGGCATGACGGCAGCAGGCCCAAGACCTGCGGGCCGGCCGGGCTTCCCCTCCTTCGCCCTCGCTTTCCACGAGGGCCCCACCGCTTCCGGGAGATGATTTCCATGGAACTGACCCACCGCTCCAAGCTCAAGCTGCTGGCCGGCCTCGGCGCCGCCGCCATCCTGCCGGCCGGCCCCGCCCTGGCCCAGGGCTACCCGCGCCGCCCGGTCGAGCTGATCGTGCCCTTCGCCCCCGGCGGCGGCACCGACCTCGTGGCGCGCGCCTTCGCCGATGCCGCCAAGGCGCATCTGGAGCGCGGCATCGGCGTGGTGAACCGCACCGGCGGCGGCGGCGCGGTGGGCCTGTCGGAAATCATGGCGGCGCGGCCGGATGGCTACAAGATCGGCCTCGGCACCGTCGAGCTGGCGATGCTGCCGCATATGGGGCTGGTCCGCTTCTCGGCCGACGACTTCCTGCCCGTCGCCCGGCTGAACGCCGAGCCCAGCGCGGTGACGGTGAAGGCCGACGCCCCCTGGAAGACCCTGGGCGACTATCTGGAACACGCCAAGGCCAACCCGGGCAAGATCCGCGTCGGCAATTCCGGCACCGGCGCCATCTGGCACCTGGCCACCGAGGCGCTGGCCGACAAGCTCGGCCTCCGCTTCAACAACATCCCCTATGAGGGCGCGGCCCCGGCGGTAACGGCGCTGCTCGGCGGCCATATCGAGGCTGTCGCGGTCAGCCCGGCGGAGGTCTCGGCGCAGGTGCAGGCAGGCCAGATGCGCATCCTCGGCGTGATGGCCGAGCAGCGGCTGGAGGCCTTCCCGGACGTGCCGACCTTCCGCGAGAGCGGCACGGACCTCGCCATCGGCACCTGGCGCGGCATCTTCGTGCCGAAGCGCACGCCGGCGGAGGTGGTGGAGACGCTGCGCCAGGTGGCGCGCCGCACCGCCGAGGAGCAGGCCTTCCGCGACACGCTGAAGAAGCTGAACCTCACCTGGGCCTATCTCGACGGCCCGCAATTCGCCGAGCAGGTCAAGGCGGAGGACGCCACCTTCAAGGCCCTGATGACCCGCATCGGCCTCGCGCGCTGAAGGCGGCGCCGCCCGCGCCGGCCCTGCCGGCGCGGGCGGCGTTCCCAGGAGGGTTTCCCATGAGCAACCAAACCGCCCCGCAGGACGGCGCCGCCGTCCAGAGCCGGGCCGACCGGCTGGCGCATCTCGTCATCGTGGCGCTGGTGGGCGCCGTGGCCGTCGGCGTGATCGTCACCGCGCTGGGCTTCCCCGCCTCGCCCGATCCCAACGACGTCGGCCCCGCGCGCTTCCCCATCCTCTACGCCACGGGGCTGCTGGGGCTGCTCGGCATCCTGCTGGCGCAGACGCTGCGGCAGCCGGTGGCCGAGGCGACCGCGCCGGAGCGGCGGCATTACGGCCGCGTCGCCCTCGGCATGCTGCTGATGCTGGGCGCGCTGCTGGCAATCGGCACGGTCGGCTACTTCCCCACGGCCTTCGTGTTGCTGGCCGGGCTGATGGCGCTGATGGGCCAGCGCAGCCTGGTGTGGAACCCGGTGCTGGCCCTGGCCATCACCGCCGCCATCTACATCCTGTTCGACTACGGCCTGAACGTCCCGCTGCCGCCCGGCAGCCTGTTCGAATAGCGGCACCCCCACGCACCGCCCGGGAACCCTCTGTCCATGGACAACCTGCACCTGCTGTGGGGGGGCGTGCAGACCCTCGCCACCCACCCGACGGCCATCCTGCTCTCCATCTTCGGCGTGGCGGCCGGCATCGTCATCGGCGCCCTGCCGGGGCTGACGGCGACGATGGGCGTCGCCATCCTGCTGCCCTTCACCTTCAGCATGGACCCGGTCTCCGGCCTGCTGATGATCTCGGGCGTGTTCTTCGGCGGCATCTATGGCGGCTCCATCCCCGCCATCCTGCTGCGCATCCCCGGCACCCCGGCGGCGGCGGCCACGGCGATCGACGGCTACGCCCTGGCGCAGAAGGGGCAGGCGGGGCTGGCGCTCGGCGTCGCCACCATCTCCTCCTTCATCGGCGGCACGCTCAGCGTGCTGATCCTGATTTTCCTGGCCCCCATCCTGGCCGGCTTCGCGCTGAAGTTCAGCGCGGCGGAGACCTTCGCGCTCGCCGTGTTCGGCCTCTCCATCATCGCCAGCATCTCGGGCGAATCCCTGGTGAAGGGGCTGATCGCGGGCTTCGCCGGGCTGCTGGTGGCCAGCATCGGGCTGGATCCGATGGGCGGCTTCCCGCGCTTCACCGCCGGCTATACGGAGCTGTTCACCGTCCCCTTCATCCCGGTGATGATCGGCCTCTTCGCCGCGGCCGAGGTGTTCAAGTCGATGGAGGAGGGCGAGCTGCGCGCCCGCGCCATGGCGCAGATCGGCCGGCTGCTGCCGAGCTGGGCGCAGCTGCGCGGCCTGACCGGCACGCTGCTGCGCTCGACCGGCCTTGGCGCCTTCATCGGCGCGATCCCTGGCGCCGGCGCCGACATCGCGGCCTATGTCAGCTACAATGAGGCGCGCCGCTTCAGCCGCACGCCGGAGAATTTCGGCAAGGGCGAGATCGCCGCCATCTCCGCCTGCGAGGCGGGCGGCAACGCCTGCACCGGCGGCGCGCTGATGACGATGATGACGCTCGGCATCCCGGGCGACGCCGTCACCGCCGTGATGATGGGCGCACTGGTGGTGCAGGGGCTGCAGCCCGGCCCGCTGCTCTTCACCGACCATGCCGAGCTGGTCTTCACCCTGCTGGCCGGCATGCTGTTCTGCTACCTGGTGCTGCTGGCGCTCGGCCTCGGCTCGCTGCGCTTCATCGGCCGCGTGCTGATGATGCCGCGCTCGGTGCTGATGCCGCTGGTGCTGCTGCTCTGCGTCGTCGGCGCCTATGCCATCAACAACAGCGTCTTCGACATCGGCATCATGCTGGCGGCGGGCGTCGTCGGCTACTTCATGCAGCGCTGGGGCTTCCCCGCCTCGCCGGTGGTGCTGGCGCTGATCATGGGGCCGATGGCCGAGGCCAGCTTCCGCCGCGCCCTCTCCCTCTCCAATGGCAGCTACGACTTCCTCTGGACGCGGCCGATCACCGTGGCGCTGCTGGCGCTGGCGGCGGTGACGCTGCTGCTGCCGCTGCTCCGCCGCCGCAAGGGCGGCGGGCCGGGCGGCACGCCGGAGGCGCTGCCGGCCACCGCCGCAGGCAAGGAATGAGCATGACCGTCGATATCCTGGAAATCGGCCCCGAGGCGCTGCTGCCGGGCCTCCGCAACGGCACGGGCGAGAGCCCCGTCTGGGACGCCGCGCGCGGCCGCTGGTACTGGACCGACATCCCCAACCGCATCCTCTACCGGCTGGACCCGGAGAGCGGCGCGCTGCGCAGCTGGCGCCTGGCCGAGGTGGTGGGCTGCCTGGCCTTGCGGCCGGATGGCGCGCAGCCCGGCCCCAACCCCTCCCTGGTCTGCGCCTGCCAGAGCGGCCTCTTCGCGGTGGAGCTGCCGGAGGCGGAGGGTGCGGAGGAGGCGGTGATGACCCGCCTCGCCAGCGTCGCCCACCCGCGCGAGGGGATGCGCTTCAACGACGGGCGCTGCGACCGGCAGGGCCGCTTCCTCGCCTCCACCATGGTGGGCGATATCTCGCTCGCCGATCCCTCCGGCCGCTGGTACCGCCTCACCAGCGAGGGCGGGCTGGAGGAGGCCGGGCTGGGCGGGCTGATCGTGCCCAATGGCTCCGCCTTCAGTCCGGATGGCCGCACCTTCTACGCCTCCGGCACCCACCCGACGGAGCGCATGGTCTGGGCCCTCGACTACGACACGGAGACGGGCGCCCTCTCCAACCGCCGCGTCTTCGTCGACATGCGCGGCATGATCGGGCGGCCGGACGGCGCCACGGTCGATGCCGAGGGTGGCTACTGGAGCTGCGCGCTGGACGAGGGCTGCATCAAGCGCTTCACGCCGGACGGCGTTCTGGACCGCATCGTCCGCGTGCCGATGAAGAAGCCCGCCATGTGCGCGCTGGGCGGGGCGGACGGGCAGACCATGCTCGTCACCTCGCTCAGCCGCGGCGGCGCCGATCTGGAGACGGACCCGGAGGGCGGCCGCGTGGCACTGTTCCGCCTGCCCGGCGTGCGCGCCATCCCCGAGCCGCGCTTCGCCGGCTGAGGCGCGGGCGGCGGGGGGCTTGCCTCCCGCCGCGGAAGGGCGGAGAGCTTGCGGCACCGCATCCGCCAGGGGAAGCCGCCCGATGTCCAGCCGCCGCAAGATCATGTTGCTCACCGGGGCCAGCCGGGGCATCGGCCATGCCACGGTGAAGCGCTTCCAGGCGGAGGGGTGGCGCATCCTCACCGTCTCCCGCCAGCCCTTCTCGGAGGAGTGCCGCTGGCCGGAAGCGCGGGAGAGCCACATCCAGGCCGACCTGTCCGACCCCGCCGCGGTGGAGCGGCTGGTGGAGGAGGTGCGGGAGCGCCTGCCGCAGGGCGAGCTGCACGCGCTGGTCAACAACGCCGGCATCTCGCCCAAGGGCGCGGGCGGCAGCCGCCTCGGCGCGCTGGACACCGACTACGCCACCTGGATGACGGTGTTCAACGTCAACCTGATCTCCACCGCCCTGCTGGCGCGCGGCCTGTTCCGGGAGCTGAGCGCGGCGCATGGCAGCGTGGTGAACGTCACCTCCATCGTCGGCTCGCGCGTGCATCCCTTCGCGGGCGCGGCCTATGCCTGCTCGAAGGCGGCGCTGGCGGCGCTGACGCGGGAGCTGGCCTTCGAGTTCGGCGCGCATGGCGTGCGGGTCAACGCCATCGCCCCCGGCGAGATCGACACCGCCATCCTCTCCCCCGGCACGGAGGAGATCGTCGAGCGGCAGATCCCGATGCGCCGCCTGGGCAGCGCGGAGGAGGTGGCCAACACCATCCTCTTCCTCTGCTCCCCCGCCTCCTCCTACGTGAACGGGGCGGAGATCCACATCAATGGCGGCCAGCACGTCTGAGCCCGGCCCGTCTGAGCCCGGCCCGTCTGAGCCCGGCCCGTCTGAGCCCGGCCCGTCTGAGCCCGGCCCGTCTGAGCCCGGCCCGTCTGAGCCCGGCCCGTCTGAGCCCGGCCCGTCTGAGCCTGGCACGTCCAGGCACTGGCCGCCGCGCCGCGCTCAGCCCGGCAGGAAGTCCGGCACCGAGAGGTAGCGCTCGCCCGTGTCGTAGTTGAAGCCGAGTACGCGGGCGCCCTGCGGCAGCTCCGGCAGCTTGGCGGCGATGGCGGCCAGCGTGGCGCCGGAGGAGATGCCGACCAGCAGCCCCTCCAGCCGGGCCGAGCGCCGCGCCTGCTCGCGCGCCGCTTCCGCCTCCACCTGGATGACGCCGTCCAGCGCGGCGGTGTCCAGGTTGGCGGGCACGAAGCCGGCGCCGATGCCCTGGATCGGGTGCGGCGCCGGCGCGCCGCCCGAGATGACCGGCGACTGCGCCGGCTCCACCGCGAAGACCTTGAGCTGCGGCCAGGCCGCCTTCAGCACCCGCGCGCAGCCGGTGAGGTGCCCGCCCGTGCCGACGCCGGTGATCAGCGCGTCCAGCCCCTCGGGGAAGTCGGCCAGGATCTCCTGCGCGGTGGTGCGGACATGCACCTCGATATTGGCCGGGTTCTCGAATTGCTGCGGGATCCAGGCGCCGGGGGTCTCGGCCTGCAGCGCCTGGGCGCGGGCGATGGCGCCCTTCATGCCCTGCTCGCGCGGGGTCAGCACGAACTCGGCGCCATAGGCCTGCATCAGCCGGCGCCGCTCGACCGACATGGAATCCGGCATCACCAGCACCAGCCGGTAGCCCTTCACCGCCGCCACCATGGCCAGGCCGATGCCGGTGTTGCCGGAGGTCGGCTCGATGATGGTGCCGCCGGAGGCGAGGCGGCCATCGGCCTCCGCCGCCTCCACCATGGCCAGCGCGATGCGGTCCTTCACCGAGCCGCCGGGGTTGCTGCGTTCGGACTTCACCCAGACCTCGGCCTCGGGGAAGAGGCGGCCCAGGCGGATATGCGGCGTCCGGCCGATGGTCTCGAGTACGCTGGCGGCTTTCATGAGCGCGTCATCCTCTTGGTTCTGGCGCCGGCACGGGGCGGAAGAATGGCCCCCGCATGATGGCGCAGATCGGCCGTGCCCGGAAGCGGCGGCCCCGGCGGGCGGGGCGTTCCGGAACGGCATGGGGGGAGAATACGGCGGGGTCCGGCGGGGTTGCGCGCCGCCTCTTGCGGGGGCGGAAGGATACGCCGTTAATGCCGGGGCATCGCGGCGGCAGGCGCCGCCCTTCCGCGGAGGCAGGGCCCATGGACGAGGTTTTCATCACCCAGGCGGGGGAGGCTGCCCGCCGCTGGTCCGGCATCGCCAGCCCGAACGAGACGGCGCGGCAGATGACCGCCGAGCTGCTGAAGCTGATCGCCGAGTTCGAGGCGCTGCGCGGCGGCCTGCGCTTCGAGGACGAGCCGGCCGATTTCGAGGCCGCCCTGCGCGACTGCAAGGAGCCCGGCTGATGCCCCAGGACGCTGCCCTCGCCCAGCAGGACGACCTCGCCACCCTCTCCCTCGTCGAAGCGGCCGATGCCCTGGCGCGGGGCGAGGTGACCGCGCTGGCGCTCACGGAGGCCTGCCTGGCGCGCATCCGCCGCCACGACGCGGCGCTGAACAGCGTCATCTGGCTGGACGAGGCGGCGGCGCTGGAGGCGGCCGCGGCCGCCGACCGCCGGCGGGCGCGCGGCGAGGCGCTCGGGCCGCTGCATGGCGTGCCGATGGCGCACAAGGATATGTACTACCAGGCCGGCAAGCCCTGCAGCTGCGGCTCGGCCATCCGCCGCGACTTCCGCCCCACCTACACGGCCACCTTGATCAGCCGGCTGGAGGAGGCCGGCGCGCTGACCCTGGGCGGGCTGAACATGGCCGAGTTCGCGCAGAACCCGACCGGCCACAACCGCCATTTCGGCGACTGCCAGAACCCGTGGGTGCGCGGCCGCATCACCGGCGGCTCCTCCTCCGGCTCGGGCGCCGCCGTGGCGGCGGGCTTCGCCTTCATGGCGCTGGGCTCGGACACCGGCGGCTCCATCCGCCTGCCCGCCTCGGCCTGCGGCGTGACCGGGCTGAAGCCGACGCAGACGCGGCTCAGCCGCCACGGCGTGATGCCGCTCTCCTTCTCCTGCGACAATGCCGGCCCCCTGACCCGCACCGCGCGCGACTGCGCCCGGGTGATGACGGTGATGGCCGGGCACGACCCGAAGGACCCCACCAGCGCGCGCGAGCCGGTGCCGGATTACGAGGCGGCGCTGGATGGCGATCTGCGCGGCCTGCGCATCGGCGTGGCGCGGGAATGGTTCCTGGAGGCGGTGGATGCCGACGTGCTGCGCGCCTTCGAGACGGCGCTCGATGTGCTGCGCGGGCGCGGCGCCACGGTGGTGCCGGTGGAACTGGCCATGATGCGGGAGGTGCTGACCTATGGCGCCGTGGTCAGCCGCGCCGAGGCCGCCACCATCCATGCCACCTGGATGCGCGACCGCCCAGGCGACTTCGCCGCGCATATCAGCGGCCGGCTCTTTCCCGGCTATGCGGTGCCGGCGGCCTACTACCTGGAGGCGCTCTCCCGCCGTGGCCCGGTGCTGCGCGGCTTCGCCCAGGCAGCTTTTGGGGCGGCCTTCGGCGCGGTGGACCTGCTGGCCAGCCCGACCATCCCGGGCGCCCTGCCGAGCCTCGCGGAGACCGATATCGATAGCGGCGACCCGGAGGCCATAAGCCGCTTCGGTGCCATCTCGCGCAACACCCGGCCCTTCAACTATCTGGGCCTGCCGGCCATCAGCATCCCTTGTGGCTTCGATGACAGGGGCGCGCCGGTGGGGCTGCAACTCGCAGGCCGTCCCTTCGCCGAAGCGCGCGTCATGCAGGCGGCCGACGCCTTCCAGCGCGATACGGACTGGCACCGGCGCCGCCCACGGCTGGACTGATGCCATGCCGCGCCGCCCGACGACTTCTTCCGAGGTTCGGCGGCGCCTCAGGCAGCGGGAGCGGCATCCGGGGCGGTTCGTCCCGACGCAAGGTGGCGAGCAGGTGAACAATGGCCATGCCGCGCTGCGTGTTCAGCTGAAACCGATGGAACCGGTAGCTGCCGGCGAAAAGCGGCCTTGCCATGCCGATTCCCATCTTCGCCGAGAGACCTCACCGGCAGACCTGCAAGGCTGCGTCTGACGGGCTCATTTTGGTATGTCTCACTCGTAAGTTGTCATAATTATCATTCTGAGGCGAATAGTGCCCTGATAAAGACAGGCTCCGGTCAAACCCGAGCAAGATGGAATCAAAATCCAGACTCCTGGCGCACCTGCATCCCCGTTCAAGGAGAGTTTGTGCCGCAGGGCATACACGCAGAAAAGGTCTCACCCCGTCCGCCAAAAGGAGGGCGTTTATGGCGTACGGCCCTAAGACACGATAATAAAAGGTTATCAAGCATACGGGCGGTAGGAGTGGCTGCTACCGCCTCATATTGCCGCATTTTCTATCCGGCTCCGCAGGCCATGTTGCGGCACCTGCCGTTCGCAGCCCGGCAGGCTCGCCGGTCGAGGCTCATCATCTTCCGGATGGCCGCCGAAGGCCCTCCTCATCGCGTGGCGAACACCCCTCTTCCGTCCCGGCCATTCAGTCTTTCCGTTGCCGCGCCTCGATCTCGTCCAGCACGGCTTCTGGCGCGATGTCCTGCTGCACCTCCTTCAGTTCCGGGTCGGCCTGAGTGCGGATGTCCATGCGCCTGGCGATCTCGGCCACGAGTTCCGATAGCTTGGTCAGTTCATGCTCCGCCAACAGGCTGATCTGAAGGTCCAGATCGGCCCGCTTGTCGGCTGCGGCGGCCATGCGGTTCTGGCTGATGAGCACAAAGGTGGAGAGAAAAATGGCCTCGACCGAAGCCTCCATCGCGAGCACCACGAAGGACGGGTCGAATTTGGGCACGCCCGGGACCAGGCCAAGATTGACCAGGATCCAGGTGCCGTAGAAGGCCAGGTGGATGTAGACGAACGTCATGCTGCCGGTGAAACGGGTGATGGCCCCGGCAACCCGCTCCTCCCGGCTCGCCGATGCGGCCTCCTGGCGGCGCCGATCCTCCAGGACCTGGATGTTGCGCATGAGAGAAGTATTGAGGCCGACCGGCCTTGGCGGCGGCACCGTCGGTGTTGGTCCTGGCATTTCACGGGGGTCCTTCTTCGGAATCGCGCTGGGATGTCAGAAGAACCGGCGAGGAACCTTCCGGTTGGTAATTCTGTCCATCGCCGGCGAATTCGGCGCATGCAGGGCGGAGAATCCTCCCCGCGAGCTTGTGCCCTCGCTGCCTGGCAGAGGGCCTGCAAGCGCGCACGCCACTCGGATGGCGGAGGACCGAGGCACCTTCACCCATATGCCCGCCGCCGGAGAACACCGGATCACGCGCGCATATTTCGTGGTTCAGGGGCTCCGCCCCGGAGGCCCGCCTCGCCCGGTTCAACAGGGCCATGGTTCCGCAGTGGCCATGGGCCGGTTCGGCATCAGCAAACCAGCTCGCGTAGGCGGCCTTTACCTCGTCATCCGCCCGCTGCCTTGCCGCCCTCGGCCATGCGCCGCCTCCAATTCAACAGCAGGCTGGGCGAGACCCCGTGCATCCGGGCCACGGCCAAGGCCGTCATGTCTGGCTCCATGGCGCCCTCAACCAGCCGGAGCTTCTGATCGGCATTGTGGCAGCATCGGCGCTCACGGCCGGTGAGGATTTGGACGCGAGGCGGGTCCATCGGCATAAGCGTATGCCTCAGCACAGACTGAGGTCCTCGCCGCTATACGCGGTGTCAGGTCGAACTGGGGCCAGTCCAACAGGACAGAAGATCTCGAAATCGACCACGGCCGGGAGGCGCTCCAGCGGATCGCCGGCTGCGGAAGGGCTGCATACCGCTCATCCGGGTCGAAGAGGCCGAGTTGCCCCGCCATTGCCATTGCCTCCGCTGACCAAGGCCAGTGAATCAGCCCGGCGCCCCAGCCGCGAGGTTGTCTGAGGCGTCCGAATGGCTGGCACGGAACAGGGCCAATGATCCCCGCGAAATCTTGGTTGTCTCACCCGATCTCCATGCGGCCATTCATGCCAGCAATGGGGCCTCGGGCTGGCCCACTCCGGCCCTGGTCATCAGCGGGCAGAGGCTGCCTCCCAAGCTCAACCGCCATCTTCGGGCGCGGTGAGCGATGGAATGTCCATTCGGGAAATGCACCGTCAGTTTACAAAGGTCAGTAGATCCTGCCAGCCGATCATCCAACTCGGCCGGCTGTGCCGTTGAATGAGAGGCACTTCAGTCTTTCAGTCCATTGTGGATCAAACGGAAGAAGGTACTGAACAATGCATCGCGCCTCAGATCCTTGCAGGTCCTGATCCGGCGCTCGAAACAGAACCGGATCAGGTGTCCTCGCCATCCTACCCGCGCAGCTTGGTCAACGCTGCAGCAACGGCCGCGGCGATCTCGGTTGGCGTATAGGGCTTTGTCAGCCAGCCGAGGGGTGCCGCTGCCCCCTCGCCTCGGGCCCGGGTGGCTGCATCGGAGTGTGCCGTCGCGAACAGGCTGGGGATGCCGAGGCTGCTGCGGATCTCCGCCGCAGCGGAGATTCCGTCGCGCGCGCCCGTCAGTCGAATATCCATCAGCACGAGGTCGGGGCGCTCGGCCCGGGCGATCTCCACCGCCTCCTCGGCCGTTGCCGCGACCCCGACCACCTCAAAGCCGGCGGAGGCCAGTGCGTCCTCGGCGTAGAGCGCGACGAAGTACTCGTCCTCCACCACCAGCACCCGGCCACGGGACGGCGCGCCCGCCCCCAGGCAGCCCTCGTCCTGCACGTGAAGCGGGGATGGCCATCTGGCGGAAGGCAGGCCCGGAAGGCAGCGCCTGGAGGCAGACGCGGCGTGCCATGTCAGCGCGGTCATGCCTTGCCTTCCGCCGCCGACGCGGACTGGCCTTGGAAGCGTACCACGCAGCGCGCACCCCCGGCCCGGCTACGCCCAACCGAGAAGGTCCCGCCGATCTGACGCGCGAGGCCACGTACCAGGCCGAGGCCGGAAGCCCGCCTGACCACGCCGGCGGCCGGCTCGAAGCCTGGCCCCTCGTCCTCGACCCAGAGTTCGACACTGTCATCGGGCGCTGCGGACAGGCCGACCCAGATCCGCCCCGGCGTGCCATTGGTGCGGGCCCCGTGCTTGACTGCGTTCGCCACGAGTTCGTTCAGGACAAGCGCGAGGGGAATGGCTGCGTCGTTCCCGATCCCGACCGGCTCCGCCTCGACCACCAGGCACCCACGCGTGCCCGATGCCTCTGCCACCATAGTGGCGATCTTTGCGACGAACTCTTCCCCAGGCACGCCTTGGAAGTTCGAGCCCTGGTAGAGCATCTGGTGCACCGCCCCGACAGCCGCCAGTCGGCGAGAGGCCTCCTCCAGCGCCGCAGCCGCCTCCGGCGCGCCGGCCTCGCGCCGCGCTGCCGAGAGCATGCCCGAGAGCATGTGGATGTTGTTTTTCACCCGGTGGTGCAGTTCCCGCAACAGCAGGTCACGCTCGCCGAGTGCCTGTTCAAGCAGGATCTGCGCGCGGCGGCGCTCCATGATCTCCTCATTGAGCTCGCGGATCTTGCGCGTGAGCACGGAGAAGCGCCTGTCCGCCTCCGAGAGGCGCAGGAGCAGGAGCGGCGTCTCGCCCTCCTCGGCAGGTATCAGCAGCCCGGCCTCGCACCGGAAGCGCACCATCTGCCCAGCCGAGTCTCGCAGATCCGCCGCGCCGGGAAGGGCGCTTCGCGACCCGGAGCAGCGGAGCAGGTAATGCCGGAGGGCCGACCCGGCCTCGGCGCCTGGGCAGAGCACAAGAAGATCCCCACCGGCCTGGACGCCTGGGCCCAGGCGCGCGAGGGCTGCGCGGTTGGCGAAGAAGATCCGCCCTGGTGTGCCGACGAGGAGCGCCGGCTCAGACAGGGCCTGCAGGGCGCGCGCGGCGCCCTCGTCAGGCGCTGGCATGGTCACGGCGGAAATACTCGCGGAGACCCGGCTGGGCCTGCGCGGAGGGCCGGAGGTGGACGACCACCCGGCACCCGGCATGGCCCTGGGCAATGGTGCGCTCGAGCTCGACTCCGGCATAGCCCAAATTCTCCGCTGCGATGGAACCGAAGACGTTCGATGTCATCATGCAGAGCGAGGGGCGGCCCAGGACGAAGTCGCCAAAGGGGCAGGCGCGGTTGCCGAGCACCAGGCGGTCCTCCGACTCCTCGATGACGAAGAAATCGCCGCGGATGCGCTGCTTGAGGTCGACCAGCACCGCGGCCACCTGCGTGCGAGAGAGGCGCTCGACGGCGAGGGCGCGGCGGTACTCCGCGTCGATGTGCTCTCCCATGGCGGCACCGACGACACTGATGTAGCCGGAAGCCTCCTCGAGGCCGACGATCTCCTGCAGCGTGCCCGCCAGCTCACGCAGGAGGCGCCGCAGGAAGATGTCGCGGTCAAGCTGAACCTCGCCGGCCTCGGCCGGGGCCGTCGTGATCGCAGTCATGGCAGTTCTCCCAGTGGCGCGCGCAATGTCACGTCCTCGAGCCGTTGTTAAGGCCGTCACGATCATGCATCAACACCGGTATCCGCGCAGCGCTCTCGTCGGCACCCGGCAAGGGCATCCGGGAGATCTGCCTATCCGGTCTGCGCCCGCCCCTGCCTCGCTCCCCGTGCATCGGCCACGGCGAGCGAAGCACCCCACGGCAGCAGCCGCCAAGCACCAGGGATTCAATGCCTTAGGCGGTGGGTGCAGGGATCCCCGGCACCGCCGGGTCAGCCTGGCTGCACGCCCCAGAACTTGGTGAAGCCGGATTGCAAGCCCTGCAACCCGCGCGTCGCGGTCTGCTGCTTGAACTGGCCGAGGGGGTAGTAGGGCACTTCCTCCATGCACACGCGCTGGATGTCCCGGCAGACGGCCTGGCGGCCCGCAAGGTCCGGCGCATCGAACCAGTCGTTGTAGAGGCCCTCCAGCCGGGCACTCTCGTACCAGCCGGCATAGCCTGCCGTGCCATTGCCACGCACGCCCACATGCGTCGCCGGGTTGAGCAGGTCGGTTCCCGTCCAGCTTGTGGCGAACAGGCTCCAGCCGCCGGCCTCCACCGGACCGCGGTTGTTCCGGCGCTGCAGCATCGAACCCCAGTCGGTCGCGACGTAATCGACGTTGACGCCGACCCGCCGCAACATGTCGGCCGCGACATCGCCCAGCGCCTTGATCGTCACGTAGTCGGTCGGCACCAGCAGCACGACCTTCTCGCCGTTGTAGCCGGCGGCGAGGATGTCACGCTTCACCGCCTCGTCGCTGAGCGGCTTGCGGAGCGGGTCGAGCCCGACCTCGCTGGCCATCGGCGTGCCGGGGCAGAAGAAGCCGGTGGGCACGTGGTAGCTGGCGCTGTCGTTGCCGACGATGGCCTGCATGTAGGCGGCCTGGTCGATGGCACCCATGAGGGCACGGCGGATGGCCGGGTTGTTGAAGGGGGCTTGGGTGCAGTTCGGCCGCAGCATGCCGAGGGTGCCCGTCTCCTCCTGCACCCGCAGCCGGATGCTGCGGCTGCGCGCCAGCATGGGCTTCAGGTCGTGCGCCACCTGCTCCCACCAGTCATGCTCGCCCGTCATCAGCGCGCCGGCGGCGGTCGAGGCATCCGGGATGGTGGTCCAGACCACGCGGTCGTAATGCGCGACCTTGGGTCCGGCGGTGCCGAGCGCTGGCCCGCCCTCCCGCGGCCGGTAGCCGTCGAAGCGGGCATAGACATTGCGCGCGCCCTGCAGCCGTTCCTCCTGCACGTAGCGGAAGGGACCGCTGCCGATGATCTCGGTGATCTGTGTGCCAGGGTCGGTGCGCGCGATCCGCTCCGGCATGATGGCCGGCATCATGGCCGTGGTCTTGGCCAGCGCGTCCGCCAGCAGGGGGAAGGGCTTCCTCAGGCGGAAGACGATGGTGCGGTCGTCGGGGGCGGTAATTTCCTCGCTCACCCGCATCAGGGCGCCGCCGAAGGCGTCGCGCGCGCCCCAGCGGCGGATGCTCGCC
This sequence comes from Roseomonas sp. TS2, assembly GCF_058833935.1. Classification (NCBI taxonomy): domain Bacteria; kingdom Pseudomonadati; phylum Pseudomonadota; class Alphaproteobacteria; order Acetobacterales; family Roseomonadaceae; genus Roseomonas; species Roseomonas sp. TS2. The sequence continues at coordinate 33,060 of NZ_JCACVY010000006.1, forward strand.
ACGCAGTCCCGCGCCAGCACCGGCGTGCCGTCGTGGAACAGCAGCCCCTCGCGCAGGCGGATCGTCCAGCGCCGACCGTCATCCTCCACCACATGGCCTTCCGCCATCTGCGGATAGGGCACATCGTTCGGGTCCAACCCGTAGAGGGTGTCGAACACCATGAAGCCGTGGTTGCGCGTCACATTGGCCGTGGTCCAATGCGGGTCGAGGAAGGCAAGGTCGATCTGCGGGATGAAGCGCAGGGTGCGGGACTGCCCCTGCGCCAGGGCCGGAGCGGCAAGGGCGGCGGTGGAGATGGCCATCCCCTGCAGCAGTGAACGACGACGCATGAAAGCCTCCTTCAAGGGCTGCGGGTCAGCCACGATACGCGGCTTTCACCGTTGGCCCCAATGCTGCTGATTCGAGCGGCGCTTGCAAGGGCCAGGTTCTTCGCGATGACGCCGCTCATGCCGCCGCTCCCGGCCTTCCGGCCATGCGCTCGGCGATCGCCACGCGTGTCGGGCGGGTGCTCGCGCTTGGCACCTCCGGCATAATGGAGGCGTCGGCCAGGCATGGGCCTGTGCAGCCCAACACGCGGCACTCCGTGTCCACCATCATGCGTGGATCGTCAGTGGCGCCCATGCGGCACGGACCGATAGCGTGCTGCGCGTCGCCGTATCCGCTCAACAGCCAGTCCTCGAGTCCGGCGTTGCTCAGCGCCTCCACCCCGGGTCCACCACGCGGTCCGTGGCCGTGGCCCGTGGTGGCGATGTGCACATGGTGATCCTGACCCCCTGCACTGCTCCACCCGGGTTGCGGTTCTTCCGGGCACTGTAATTCCCGGGTCTCTGCTGAAGCCAGCGCCCTCGCGGGCCGGGCTCGCCCACGCCGCCTCAGGCTTCCTCGAAGGACAGGCCGGGCAGCGCGACAATCGCCTCGAGGCCGCCGGCGGCAAGGTTGCGCAGCGTGAGGTCGCCGCCATGGGCGCGGATGATGCTGCGGGCCGAGGTCAGGCCCAGCCCCATGCCGCCGGTCGAGGGATTGCGGGCCTTGCTGAGCCGGTGGAAGGGCATGAACACCTGCTCCAGCTTGTCCGGATCGACGCCCGGCCCCCGGTCGCGCACCGTCAGCTCGGCCCCGCGATCCGTGATCCGCAGCGCGATGGCAGGCGGCGTCGCGTGTTTCAGGGCGTTCTCGATGAGGTTCTCGAACACCCGCCGCAGCGCGCGGGGCCGGCCTGTCCACCGCGCGTGGTGCGGTCCCGTGTAGTCGATGCGAATGCCCTGGTCGCCATAGTCGTCGATGATGGTCTTGATGAGCTCGGGCAGGTCGAAGCTCGTCGCCGGTTCCTGCCCGGCATCGTCGCGAAAGAACGACAGGGCCGAATCCACCATGTTGCGCATTTCGTCGACATCGCGGAACAGCTTCTGCTGCTGCACGGCATCGCCGATGAACTCGGCGCGCAGCCGCATGCGCGTCAGCGGCGTGCGCAGGTCGTGCGAGATCGCGGCCAGCATGGTGGTGCGGTCCTCGACGAAGCGCCGGATCTGCCCCTGCATGGCATTGAAGGCGACGATCGTCTCGCGGATTTCGACCGGGCCGCTCACGGGAATGTCCGGCGCCCGTGGATCGACGCCGAAGCGGCGGACTGCCCCGGCCAGCTGCGCCACGGGAGAGGCCAGGGAGCAGGCGGCCGCGGCCGAGCAGCCCAGGATCGAGGCGGCGGCGAACAGGACGATCAGCACGCCGCGCAGCGGAGTGGCGATGCCCCAGCTCCGCTCGGCGGCGGAGAAGGTGATCCAGCTGCCGTCTCGCAGCGCGACACTCACGAAATAAAGCTGGCCGCGCCGCATGAACTCCGCGGCCAGGGCGCCTCCCTCGATGGCGGGATGCCCGCTGTGGAGGAACAGGATGGCCCGCGAAGGATCCTCGAGCAGCGCCCGCAGCCGGTCCCGCCCGGCGATGTAGCTGTCCTGCTGGGCGGCGCTTGGCTCGACCAGCGGCGCCGCGTGCCAGGCGACGTCGTAGAGGCGCGTCCCGGCCGAGCGGGCCAGGGCGGCGCGCTGCTCGGGCGGCTGGGCCTCGATGATCCGCACCGTCGCCGCGGCCGCCTCCGGGAGGCCGCTCTTCTCGAAGGAAGGCTGACCCCAGACGCCGGAAAGCGTGACGAAGGCGCCGTTCATCGCGACCGTCGCCGCCAGGACGACGAAGATCGTCAGGACGAAACGGCGCGTGATCGTGTCCCGCATCCACAGCCGCGCGATCATGAGCGCGTCACCGGGGCCATGAGGATGTAGCCGCCGTTGCGCACCGTGCGGATCAGCTCCGGGCTCTTCGGATCGGCCTCGAGCTTGCGGCGGAGGCGGCTGACCTGCACGTCGATGCTGCGGTCGAAGGCGGCGTGGTTCTCGCCATGCGCCAGGTCCATCAGCATGTCCCGCGTCAGCACGCGCTGCGGCTTCTCGGCGAAGGCCAGGAGCAGGTCGAACTCGCCGCCCGAGAGCGGGATCAGCGTGTTGTCGTCCAGGCGCAGCTCGCGCCGCCTGATATCCAGGCGCCATCGGCCGAAGCTCAGCATGGGGTGGGGGTCTGCCGGCTTCGGCGCGGTGCTGGCCTCCGCGCGGCGCAGCACGGCCTTGATCCGCGCCAGCAGCTCACGCGCGTTGAAGGGCTTGGTGATGTAGTCGTCGGCGCCGATCTCGAGGCCGACGACGCGCTCCAAATGGTCGCTCACCGCGGTGAGCATGATGACGGGTATGGCCGAGGCCATGCGCACCTTGCGGCAGAGCTCGAAGCCGCTCTCGTCCGGCAGCATGACGTCGAGGACGATGACGTCGACGCCCTTCTCCTCCAGCGCCGCCAGCATCTCCGCGCCGCTACGCGCCAGCGAGACGCGACAGGCGTGGTTCTGAAGGAACTGCGTCAGCAGCATCAGGATGTCCTCGTCGTCGTCCACAACCAGAACGTGGGGCATCGGTGTCATGTCCCTCTTCTACCACCGGGCATGGCGCGGCTTATGACCGGTTTTTATGCTGATTGTGTCTGTGCTGAAACATGGTGTGGATGCTGTCAAACACCGCACATCATGGGGAAGCACAGGCTCCCTAGTCTCGCTCCTGGCAACCAGGAGCACCGCCTTGGCCTCTTCCCTTCCCTGCCCTCCGTCCGGCCGGACCCGCCCTGCCGGCGCTGCAGGCCCCTCCGGCAGGGCGGTCCCCCTGCCCCCGATCTGGCCCGGCTGGCGCGACGGCCACATCGCCAGGATCCACCGTCAGGCCGGCAAGACGCGGAGCCCGGCCGGCGAGGCGGGCGGCGCGGCGCTCGCCGCCCCGCTGCCGGCCGCCGGCACCGGTGGCCGCTGACCATGGATCCGCTCGGCAGCCTCGTCGCATGGGCGGCCCCGCTCGGCTTCGCCGGCCTGTTCGCCGCCGCCGCGTCGGAGCGGCTCGTCCCCATCATGCCCTCCTACGGCCTGCTGGTGGCGGTCGGCATCGGCGCCGGAGATGGCCTGTGGCCGGTGCCGCTCGCCCTCTCCGCCGTGGCCTCCGGCGGCGTGGCCGGATGCCTCGCATCCTACGGCCTCGCGGCCGCGCTGGGGGAGGCCCGCGCGCTCGCCCTGCTGCACCGGGGCGCCCGTCTGGCCGGCCTGCCCGCCGCACGGCTGGACCGCTGGGTGCAGGGCTACCGCCGCCAACAAGGCGCGATCGCCTTCGCCGCGCAGCTCGTGCCAACCATCCGGCTGCTGGCGCCGCTGATCGCCGGCCTGCTTGGCCACGGGTTTCGCGCCTTCCTCCTGGCCACCACGGCGGGCGTCATCGTCTGGAGCGCCTTCTTCGTCGGCCTCGGCTATCTGGCCGCGCAGCGCTCCGCCGGGGCCAACGCCTCCCTCCTCGCGCTCCAGCTCCTGCTGATCCTGCTGGCGGCGGAGGGCGCCGCCCTCCTGCTCGCCTGGCGCCTCCGGCGCCGCCGCCCGCCGCACCCTGCCCTGCTTCCCCTCGAGGACCGCATTCCATGAGTTTCGCCGCCGTGAGCGAGACCTACAGCTTCTTCCGGGCCTGGCTCCTCGATCCATTGCGCGTGGCGGCGGTCATGCCCTCGGGGCAGGCGCTGGCGCAGGTCATCACCTCCGAGATCACCGCCGGGACCGGCCCGGTGATCGAGCTGGGCCCCGGCACCGGCGCCTTCACCCGCGCCCTGCTGGCGCGCGGCGTGCGCGAGGAGGATCTGGCGCTGGTCGAGTTCGGCTCGGAGTTCGCGGTGACGCTGCGCCGCCGCTATCCCAGGGCCCACACCCTCTGGATGGACGCCCGGCGCCTGCAGGGCGTGGAGCTGTTCGGCGGCCGCCCCGCCGGCGCCGTCGTCAGCGGGCTGCCCGTGCTCTCCATGAGCCCGCGCAAGGTGATCGCCATCCTGGAGGGCGCCTTCGGCAAGATGCATCCGGCCGGCGCCTTCTATCAGTTCACCTACGGGCCCGCCTGCCCCATCCCACGCATCCTGCTGGACCGGCTGGGGCTGAAGGCCATCCGCATCGGCGGGACGCTGGCCAATGTCCCGCCCGCCTCGGTCTACCGCATCCGCCAGCGCCAGCCCCGCCCCCCGGCGCAGGACAGGCCCGCCATGGGCCTTCCTGCGGCGCCGCGCGGATGAGCGGCGGCACGCGGCCAGCACAACGGAATCCGGAGGACAGCATGATCTCCCTCATCGTCAATGGCCGCCCCGTGCGGGTGGACGCCGCCCCGGACAAGCCCCTGCTCTGGGTGCTGCGCGAGGAGCTGGGCCTGCTCGGCCCGAAATACGGCTGCGGCGTCGCCCAGTGCGGCGCCTGCCGCGTCCTGCTCGACGGCCAGTCGGTGCCCTCCTGCGTCACCCCGCTCGCCGAAGCCGCCGGCGCCGCCGTGGTGACGGTGGAGGGCCTGGGCGGGCCGGAGGGCGACCTCTCCGCGCTGCAGCAAGCCTGGATCGACGAGCAGGTGCCGCAATGCGGCTTCTGCCAGCCGGGCTTCCTCATCGCCGCCACGGCGCTGCTGGCGCGCACGCCCCGGCCGACCGATGCCGAGATCGACGCCTTCATCGACAATGTCTGCCGCTGCGGCACCTATCCGCGCATCCGCCGCGCCATCCACCGCGCCGCCGCGGCGCCTGGCCAGGGCTGAGGGGCGCGCCATGGCCCGCCTCCTCTCCCGCCGCGCCGCCCTGCTGGGGGGCGCCGCGCTCGGCGGCACCGTCCTGGCCGCCGCCGCCGCCGGCACCGGCTACCTCGCCTTCGTCGACATGGACGGCCCGGACCCCCATGTCGACGGCGACCGCGCCGTGCTCAACGCCTTCGTCGCCCTCCACGAGGATGGCCGCGTGGTGATCCAGGCGCCCCGGACCGAGATGGGCCAGGGCATCCACACCGGCCTCGCCATGCTGGTGGCGGAGGAGCTGGACATCCCCTTCGATGGCCGCATCCGCGTCGAGCACCCGGTCGAGCAACTGCCGGTCTACGCCAATGCCGGCGCGCCGCTGCGCACCCGCCCCGAGGCGATGCGCGGCCCCCTGATGTGGGCGGCGAGCCGCGCGCTCAGCGCGCTGCCGCTGATGAACACGGCCGGCTCCACCTCGACGATGGGGCTGTGGGTGCCGATGCGCCGTGCCGGCGCCGCGGCGCGCCACATGCTGGTCGCGGCCGCCGCCGTACGGCTCGGCGTGCCGGCCGGCGCGCTGACGACGGCCGAGGGCTTCGTCCGCCACCCCGCCACGGGCCGCAGCATCGCCTATGGCGCCCTCGCGCGCGATGCCACGGCATTCACCCCGCCGCCGGACCCGGCCCTGCGCCCGGCCTCCGCCTGGCGGCTGATCGGCCGGTCGCAGCCGCGCGTCGACCTGCCGGCGAAGGTGCGGGGCGAGCCGGTGTTCGGCGCCGATGTGGTGCTGCCCGGCCTGCTGCACGCGGCAATCCGCCAGGCGCCGGTGTTCGGCGCCGCCGTCGCGCACCTGCGCAACGCGGCGGCGGTGCGCGCCCGGCCCGGCATCCTCGACCTGGCCGTGATCGACGGGCGCGGCGTCGCGGTGGTCGCCACCTCCTGGTGGGCGGCCGAGACGGCCGCCGCGCAGCTCGACATCGCCTGGACGGAGACGGCGGCGGACCGCGCCAGCAGCGCGACGCTGGCCGGCGCCCTGCAGGCCGCGCTCGGCGATGAGGGGGCGCATGAGCATCTGCGGGAGGGCGCGGTGGAGGCGGCGTTCGGCCCCGGCGCGGCGCCGCTGGTCGAGGCCAGCTACACCGTGCCCTTCGTCGCCCATGCCTGCATGGAGCCGATGAACGCGACCGTGCTGATCCGGGAGGACGGCACGGCCGAGGCCTGGTGCTCCTCGCAATCGCCGCTCACCATGCGCTGGGGCGTCAATCGCGGTGCCGGCTGGGCTGGCGTCGAGCCGGCCTCGGTCGCCTGCCACGTCACCATGACTGGCGGCGCCTTCGGCCGGCGCGGCGAGCTGGACGTGGTGGCGCAGGCCGCCTTCCTGGCGGCGCGGCACCGCGGGCGCCCGGTCAAGCTGATGTGGTCGCGCGAGGAGGATATCGGCCGCGGCGTGTTCCGCAGCCACGCCGCCGCCCGGCTGCGCGCCGCCCTCGGGCCTGACGGCTTGCCCGCCGCCTATGACGCGCTGGTCGCCGCGCAGGCGGTGCAGCAATCCGCGGCCAGCCGCACCCTGCCATTCGGCCAGGGCGGCAGCCCGGTGGGCGACCGCTTCACCGTGGAAGGGCTGGAGAAGGCCTACTACGCCTTTCCCGCCCGGCGCGTCCGCAGCCGCCATGTGCCGAGCCACCTGCCGGTCGGCGTCTGGCGCTCCAACGGCTATTCCTTCAACACCTTCTTCACCGAATCCTTCATCGACGAATGCGCCCTGGCGGCGGGCCAGGACCCGCTGACCTACCGGCGCGCCCTGCTGCGCGCGAGCCCCCGTCACCGCGCCGTGCTGGACCGCGTCGCGGCGATGGCCGGATGGGGCCGGCCGATGGCGCCCGGGCGCGGGCGCGGCATCGCGCTCGAGGCCGCCTATGAGAGCGTGGTGGCGCAGGTGGCCGAGGTCACCGTGGCGGCGGATGGCGAGGTCCGGGTCGACCATGTCTTCTGCGCCGCCGATGTCGGCACGGTGGTCAACCCCGATGCCGTGGCCGCGCAGATGGAGGGCGGCATCCTGTTCGGCGCCACGACGGCGATGATGAGCGCCCTCACCCTCGATGCCGGCGCGGTGGTGGAGTCGAACTTCCACGACTTTCCCCTGCAGCGTCTCGCCAACGCCCCGGGCGTGACGGTCGAGATCCTGCCGAGCAGCCTGCCGCCCGGCGGCGCCGGCGAGCCCGGCGTCGTCCCGGTCGCGGCCGCCATCGCCAATGCCATCCACGCCGCCACGGGCCGGCGGCTGCGCGCGCTGCCGCTCGCCGTCACCGAGACGATCGGCACCCGGCGCACCCGCAGCCTCCTGCCAGGCCATGCCGCCTAGGGCCATGGCAAGGCACCGCCCGCCGGACCACAGCACCCGACACGCCAGCCAGGACCAACCATGACCACGCACTGGACGAACAAGGACATCCCCTCGCAGCGCGGCCGCACCGCCGTGGTGACGGGAACCGGCGGCCTTGGCTTCGAGACCGCTCTGGCGCTCGCGCGGGCCGGGAGCCGGGTGATTATCGCCGGGCGCAACCCGGCGCGGGGCGCCGAGGCCGTCGCGCGGATCAGGCAGGCGGTGCCGGATGCCGCCCTGGCCTTCGAGGAGGTGGATCTCGCCGACCTCGCCTCGATCGCCGCCTGCGGCGAGCGCCTCAACGCCGCCCAGGCGGCGATCGACATCCTCGTCAACAATGCCGGGGTGATGACGCCGCCGCGCCGCCAGACCACGGCGGACGGCTTCGAGCTGCAGTTCGGCACCAACCATCTCGGCCATTTCGCGCTGACCGCCCATCTGCTGCCGCTGCTCCGGCGAAGCGCGGCGCCGCGCGTGGTGACGCTCTCGAGCATCGCCGCGCGGCGTGGCGCGATCGACTTCGACGACCTGCAGGCCGAACGCGACTACCGGCCCATGCGCGCCTACAGCCAGTCCAAGCTCGCCTGCCTGCTGTTCGCCTTCGAACTGCAGCGCCGCAGCAACGCCGCAGGGTGGGGCGTGACGAGCCTCGCCGCGCATCCCGGGATCTCGCGGACCGACCTCCTGCACAACGCGCCGGGCCGGTACAGCCTGCAGGGCCTCGCGCGGTCCCTGTTGTGGTTCCTGTTCCAGCCACCCGCCCAGGGCGCGCTGCCGGCCCTGTTCGCGGCGACGGCCGCCGAGGCCAGGAGTGGCGGCTATTACGGCCCGGGCCGGCTGGGCGAGACGCGGGGCCATCCGGCGGCCGCCAAGCCCCCCGAGGCGTCGCTCGACGTCCGCGCGATGATCCGCCTCTGGGAGGTCTCCCGCAGGCTGACGGGGGTGGAGTTCAGCCAGCCCACGCTGTTGCCGAGCCTCGTGCGGCAGGCTGCGCGCGGCGCCTGAGGCGCGGCGCGCGGGCCTGAAGGCCCGCGAGCCTGCGGCGCTAGCGGCCGAGCTCCTCAATGGCGACAGGGAACCGCCGGATGCGGGTGCCCGTCGCGTGCCAGATAGCATTGGCGATCGCGCCTGCGGTGCCGGTGATGCCGATCTCGCCGACGCCCTTGATGCCCAATGCGTTCACATGCGGGTCCTGCTCCTCCACCAGGATCGCCTCGACGGATGGGACGTCGGCATTCACCGGCACGTGGTACTCGGCCAGATCGGCATTCATCACCCGCCCCGTGCGCGGGTCCATCGCGGCGCGCTCATGCAGGGCGAAGGACAGGCCCCAGATCATGCCGCCGTAATACTGGCTGCGCACCAGCCGGGGGTTGATGATGCGGCCGGCCGCGAAGGCGCCGACGAGGCGCGTGGCGCGGATCTGCCCGAGCTCGGGGTCCACCTTCACCTCGGCGAACACCGCGCCATGCGCGTGCATCGCGTAGCGCTCCGCCGCGGCCGGGTCCGCCGCGGCGCTGCCGCGCCCCTCGACGCTGTCGAGACCGGCGCGGGCGAGGATGTCGGCATAGGCCTCGCCGCGGCTCTCGTCGTCCCGCCGCAGCAGCCGGCCGCCGCGCGCGACGACGCCGACATTGCCGGCGCCGAAGAGCGGCGAGCGCGGGTCCGCCACGGCGATCTCCGTCAGCCGCGCGATGGCCTGCGCGCCCGCCGCATGGATCGCGCCGCCGGCCGTCGCGGTGTGGCCGGAGCCGCCGGCGATGCCGGCATTCGGCAGGCCGGAGTGCCCGGCGCGGAACTCCAGCCGGTCGAGATCGAGGCCCAGGCTGTCGGCGCCGATCTGCGCGAAGGCGGTCCAGGCGCCCTGGCCCATGTCGTGCGTGCCGGATTCCACCAGCCCCGTGCCGTCCCGCCGCAGCACGGCCCGCGCCTCGGCCTGGAACATGATCGCCGGGAAGGTTGCCGTGCCGACGCCCCAGCCGACCAGCAGCCCGTCCTCGTCGCGCATCTGCCGCGGCGCCAGCGGGCGGCCGGCCCAGCCGAAGCGCGCCGCGCCCTCCGCGTAGCATTCGCGCAGCGCCTTGGAGGAGAAGGGCTTGCCGGAGACCGGCTCCACCTCGGCATAGTTCCGCAGGCGGAACTCCAGCGGGTCCATGCCGCAGGCATGGGCCATCTCGTCGATGGCGCTTTCCAGCGCGATGCTGCCGCTCGCCTCGCCGGGCGCGCGCATGAAGCCGGGCGTGCCGGTGTCCAGCCGCACCGCCTCGTTGGTCGTCGCGATCGCCGGCGCGGCGTAGAGCGTGTGGCTGACGCCGGCGGAAGGCTCCAGGAAATCGTCGTGGCGGCTGGTCGCGGTGCGCACATGGTGGTGGATGGCGGTCAGCGCGCCATCCCGCGCGGCGCCGAGGCGCAGCGTCTGACGGGTCGGCGAACGGTGGGTGACGGGGCCGTACATCTGCGCGCGCGTCAGCACCAGCTTCACCGGGCGCCCGACGAGCCGCGCCGCCAGGATGCCCAGCACCTGCGGCCCGGACAGCAGCTTCGACCCGAAGCCGCCGCCGATGAAGGGGCTGCGGATGTGGATGTCCTCCGCCCGGATGCCGAGCAGCGCGGCCAGGCGCATCCGCGTCAGCGCCAGGCCCTGCGTCGGCATGTCGAGCGACAGCGCATCGCCCTCCCAGGCGGCGACGACGCCATGCGGCTCCATCGCGTTGTGGAACTGCAGCGGCGTCTCATAGGTGGCCTCGATCCGCCGCGCCGCCGCCCGCAGCCCGGCCTCGACATCGCCGTGCCGCATCTCGCCGGGGTCGCCCACGCCGACGCTCTCCGGCCCATAGCCCTCCGGGGCGTCCAGCGTGACCTCCACAGGCCCGGCCTCGTAGCGCGGGGCGAGCAGCGCGGCCGCCTCGGTCGCGGCTTCCAGCGTCGCGGCGATCACCACGGCGATGGGCTGGCCGGCATAGCGCACGCGGTCGTCCTGCAGCAGGTCCAGCTTGAAGGAGAAGGGCACGGATTTGTCGTCCGGGTGCAGCGCCAGCGCCGGACGGTTGGCCGTGACCATCACCTCCACCACGCCGGGATGCGCCCGCGCCGCCGGGAGGTCGAGCGCCGCCACCCGGCCGCGCGCGATGCGGCTGACCGCCAGCACGGCGTGGAGCAGGCCGGCGGGGTGGTTGTCGGCGGCGAAGCGGGCCTGGCCGGTGACCTTCAGCAGGCCGTCGCGGCGGGTGACGGGCTGGCCGATGCTGGAGCCATGCCGCATCTGGCGTGTCTCAGACATGGCGACCTCCGGAAAGGGGGGCGAAGGGAGAAGCCGGCAGCGCCGGCAGCCGCTCCGGGGTGCCGGCGGCGGCCAGGGTGAGGGCGCGGACGGCGATGCGCCGCGCCAGCTCGATCTTGAACGCGTTGTCGCCCGAGGGGCGCGCCGCCGCGAGGGCGGCTTCCGCCGCGCGGCGGAAGACCGCGGCCTCCGGCGCGGCGCCGGCCAGGGCCACCTCCGCTTCCTCCGCCCGCCACGGCTTCGCCGCGACGCCGCCGAGCGCCAGCCGCGCCGCGACGATGCGGCCATCGACGATCCGTAGGGCCGCGGCGGCCGAGACCACGGCGAAGGCGTAGGAGGTGCGCTCGCGCAGCTTGGCGTAGCGGGCATGCGCGGCGAAGCCGGCCGCCTCGGCGGGCAGCCGGAGCGCGACCACCAGCTCGCCCGGCGCCAGCACGCTCTCCCGCTCCGGCGTGGCGCCGGGCAGGAGGTGGAAGTCGCGCAGCGCGATCTCGCGCCGGCCCGTCGGCCCCTCGACCTCCACCACCGCGTCGAGCGCAGCCAGCGGCACGCAGAAATCGGAGGGGTGGGTGGCGATGCAGTGCTCGCTCCAGCCCAGCACGGCGTGCAGCCGGTTCTCGCCGCCGCGCGCATCGCAGCCGCTGCCGGGATCGCGCCGGTTGCAGGCGCTGGCCGTGTCCTGGAACCAGGCGCAACGGGTGCGCTGCAACAGGTTGCCGCCGACCGTCGCCGCGTTGCGCAGCTGTGCCGAGGCGCCCGAGAGCAGGGCCTCCGCCACGGCCGGAAAGCGTCGGCGGAAGCCGGGATCATGCGCCAGGTCGGCGTTGCGCACCTGGGCGCCGATCCGCACCGCGCCATCCGCCTGGTGCTCGATGCCATCAAGGCCCGGCAGGTGGTTCAGGTCGACCAGCCGGCCCGGCTGCGCGACGCCGATCTTCATCAGGTCGAGCAGGTTGGTGCCGGCGGCGAGGTAGGCGCTGCCCGGAACCGCGCCGGCGGCGACGGCCTCGGCCACGCTGCGCGGCCGCACATATTCGAAGCGGTTCATGCCGCCCTCCCCTGCCCGTCCGCCGCCATGGCCCGCGCCGCCTCCACCACCGCCTCGGTGATGCCGCGATAGGCGCCGCAGCGGCAGAGATTGCCGCTCAGGCCCTCCCGCACCCGCTCGGGGTCGTCGCCGGCCTGGCCCTCGCCGACGAGGCCGATGGCGCTCATGATCTGCCCCGGCGTGCAGAAGCCGCACTGGAAGGCGTCATGGGCGATGAAGGCCTGCTGCATCGGGTGCAGCGCCTCGCCCTCCGCCAGCCCCTCGATGGTCAGGATCTCGGCGCCGTCATGGCTGAGGGCCAGCGCCAGGCAGGCGTTCACGCGGCGGCCGTCCAGCAGGATGGTGCAGGCGCCGCACTGGCCGCGGTCGCAGCCCTTCTTGGTGCCGGGAAGGTCCAGCCGCTCGCGCAGCAGGTCCAGCAGGGTGATTCGCGGATCGTCCAGCTCGAGGGTGCGGGGCACGCGGTTGATGGTGAGCGTGATCGTGTAGCTCATGCGGAGCCTCCGATGGGGGGGCGCTTCCGGGCGGGCCGGCGGGCCTGTCCGGTCGGCTGCCAGAGTGGCATAAGCGGAGTACGCCTCCGTCTGCAAGACTAAACGGAGGCATACTCCGTTTATTGAAGAGGAGATCGGAGCCGACCATGACCGACCAGCCCAGCCGGCCGCGCAAGCCACGCGCCGATGCGATCCGCAACCGCGAGCGCGTGCTGGAGGCGGCGAAGGCGGTGTTCAGCCGGGGCGGCACGGAAGCAGGGCTGGAGGGCGTGGCGCGGCAGGCCGGCGTCGGCATCGGCACGCTCTACCGCCACTTCCCCACCCGGGAGGCGCTGTACGAGGCGCTCTACCGGCGCGAGGTGGAGCAGCTGGCGGAACTGGCACGCCAGCTCTCGGCCGAATTGCCGCCCCTGGCGGGGCTGCGCCGCTGGATCGAGGCGCTGGTGGAGTTCGTCGGCACCAAGAAGGGCATGGCCGCGGCGCTGGCCCTCGCCGCGCACAAGCCGCCCGAGCTGATGGCCTACACCTCCGCCCGGCTCTACGAGGCGATCGGGACGCTGCTGCGCCCGGCGGCCGAGGCCGGAGATATCCGGCGCGACATCGGCGCGGAGGATCTGCTGCGGACGGTGATCGGCCTCTGCTACCTGCACGAGGGGCCGGGCTGGCAGGCGCAGGTGATGCGGCTGGTCGATGTCTTCCTGGACGGGATGCGGGTGCAGCCCGGTCATCCGCCGGCACCGCCCCGCGGCTGAGCCCGGCGGCGCGCCGGGGCTCGCCTCACGGCAGCAGCCGGGCCCTGGCGCGGGCCTGGGAGGCCCGGATGAGCCCCTGGTACATCCCCTCCTTGCCCGGATACCACGGCATCCGGCCGACATCGCCGAAGCCGGGGATCGTCTCCATATGGGCGACCATGCGGCGGCGCATCGCCTGGTCCGGCAGCGGCCCCCGCAGCGCCTGCGCATTGTCGGCGGCGTGCTCCGGATCGGCGGTGCCGCAGAGCACGCAGGTCACGGCCGGATGGCCCATCGCCCATTTGAGGAAGAACTGCGCCCAGCTCGTCGCGCCGAATTCCCGCGCGAAGGCCGGCAGGGGGTGGCCTTCCACCACCCGCATCAGCCGGGCCTTCTCCAGCGGCAGGTTCACCAGCACCCCGACGCCGCGCTCGGCCGCGGCCGGCAGCAGCCGGCTCTCCGCGCCGCGGGAGAAGATCGAGTAGTTCGTCTGCACGACATCCACCCCGCCCCCCTCGACGATCCGCGCCAGCTCCTCCTGGGCCGCGGTCTCGTGGTGGGTGACGCCGACATGGCGGATCAGCCCCTCGCGCTTCCAGGCCTGCAGCAGGGGGAGGATGACCGGCGCGTTGACGAGGCTGTGGCACTGCATCAGGTCGATCGTGGCGCGCCAGAGGCGGAGGCGGGACTGCTCCAGGCTCGCCAGCGCATGGCTCTCATCGCCGAGGAATGCGCCGGTCGACCAGATCTTGTTGGCGACAAAGACCTCCGCCGCCTCGGGCAGGCCGGCGAGGAAGGCACCGGCGTTCACCTCGGCCGAGCCGTAGAGCGGCGAGGTGTCGATCAGGCGGCCACCGCCGGCGACGTAGCGCCGGAGCACCTCGCGCAGCCCGTCCCGCCGGTCGCCCGGCATCAGGTCGTAGGTCAGGAAGGTGCCGAGGCCGAGCGCCGTCACTGTCTGGCCGGTCCGGCCGATCCGGCGCGTGATCACCGGGTCCGCGGCGGCGGCCATGGGTGACGCGCCATCCCTGGCCTGGGCGTGGGCGCGGGGCGCGCCGGCCAGGGCCGCGCCGAGGGCCGTGGCCCCGAGGAAGCCGCGCCGGCCGGCGCGGGAGGCGTCATGGGTCATGGGAGCGTCTCTCCTGCGCCGTCCGTCAGAACCGCCAGCTGGCAGGGACCCAGGCATAGCCCGTGTCCGTCTTCAGCAGCCGGCCGATGCCGGGGAAGGGAAAGTGGAAGCCGAGCACGGGAATGCGGTCGGCGGCCGCCCGGTCGAACAGGCTGCGCCGGGCGGCCAGGGCGGCGGCGGGGTCACGGTCCGGGCCGGGTCGCCAGGGGCGGTCCACATTCACCACCGGGTGGTAGGCGAGGTCTGTCGTCAGCAGGAGCTGGTCGCGCCCCGAATGGACCAGGAAGGCCGCCATGCCGGGCGTGTGGCCGGGAGCCGCGATGGTGGCGAGGCCGGGCAGGATCTCGGCCCCGCCCTCGTAGAGCTCCACCTCCCGCGCCACGGGCTCGACGCTGCGCCGGATGGCGGCGGCGAAGCGGCGGCGGAAATCCTCCGGCACGGGCATGTAGGACAGGTCCGGCTCGCCCCGGACGAAGAACGCCCAGTCGGCCCGCGGCGCGAAGACCGTGGCGCGCGGGAACGCCCTGCCGCCCTCCGCCGTGCGGAGGTTGCCGACATGATCGGGATGGGTGTGCGAGACCACCACCGCGTCGATATCCTCGGGCGACAGCCCGATGGCCGCCAGGTTGGCGAAGAGCCGGCCGCCATTCGGCCCCATGGTCTGCCCGGCGCCCGCTTCCAGCAGGATGCGCCGGCCGCCTGTCTCGATCAGCAGGGTGTTCAGGTTCAGCGTCAGATGGTCGGCCGGCAGGAAGGCGCGCCGCAGGGCCTCCTGCAACTCGTCATCCGGCGCGTCGATGGCGTAGATCCGGGGCGGGCCGCCGATCAGCCCGTCGCTCAGCACGGTCGCGGCGATGCCGCCGACCTGGAAGCGGTAGTGGCCGGCATTGCCGGCCGGCGGCAGCACGGTGCCCTGCGCGGCGACGGGGCGGCTCCGTCCGCCTCCCGCCAGCAAGGCCGCCGTGCCAAGCGCGAGCGCCGCCCTGCGCGGCAAGCCGATGACGTTGTGCATCCCAGACCTCCTTCCCGTCACGCCGCCCGCCAGGGCGGGACACGGGCGGAGCCTGGGGAGGTTCCGGCGATCCATGTCTCCGCGGCCATCGCGGCGGGCTGTCCGGCCTCAGATGCGCCGCCTGGACTGTCTGGAAAACCGGTGCAAAACTGCGCGGCCCGATAAGCAGGACTTCGCAATGCAGCCCTGTCGCCTGGACAGCCTGGACGCCTTCGCGGCGGTCGTCCGGTGCGGCGGCTTCCGCGCGGCGGCGGCCGAGCGGGGGGTGTCGTCATCGGCCCTCAGCCAGACCGTCGCCTCGCTCGAGAAGGCGCTCGGCATCCGCCTGCTGAACAGGACAACGCGGAGCGTCTTCCCGACCGAGGCCGGCGAACGCCTGCTGGAGCGCCTCGCGCCGGCCCTGGGCGAGATCAGGCAGGCGGTCGCCGATCTTGATCAGTTGCGGGAGAACCCCTCCGGCACGGTGCGCATCAACGCCCCCGGGCCGGCCGCCGACCACATCCTGTGCCCGCTGGCCTTCGGCTTCATGCAGGCCTATCCCGAAGTCAGGGTCGAGATCGTCAGCGACGCGGCGATCGTCGATATCGTCGCCGGCGGTTTCGACGCGGGGGTGCGCTTCGGCAGGCAGGTCGAGAAGGACATGATTGCTGTGCCGCTCGGCCCGCCGCTCCGCTACGCCATCGTCGCCTCGCCCGGCTATCTCGCGCGCCGGGGCACGCCCGCCACGCCGCACGACCTTGTCCGGCATGATTGCATACGCCGCCGCTTTCCCGGCGGGAGCCTTGCCACCTGGCGCTTCGCGAAGGATGGCGAGGCCATCGACCTCACGCCCCAGGGGCGCCTGACGCTCGGCTCGGCGCACCAGGAAATGCAGGCGGCCCTTGCGGGCCAGGGCATCGCGCATGTCTTCGAGGATTATGTGGGCGAATGCCTGGAGCGCGGCGATCTCGTCGAGGTGCTGCGGGATTGGGGCCCGGAATTGCCCTGCTGGTTCCTCTACTACCCCAACCGGCGGCATACCGGCGCGGCGATGCGGGCCTTTCTGGATCACCTGCGCGCCTATGACTGGGGCCGCAAGGCGGCTGGCCGGTCATTGGCCGGGCCGTGAGGCGCTCGAGACGTCGGTCAGGCGCGCCAGGCCTGGATGGTTGGAAGGTCGTTTTCTCGATGATCCGCGCGCAGCGTGCTCGTCAGGCTGCCGGCCTGCTTTCGCCGCGATGGCGGCGAGGCGCCCCTCTCGGGCATTCAAGTGGCCAACCGGCTCCTTAAGGAGACCCGCGCCTCGGTCCTTGAACGAACCGGGCCGGATGGGAAGCGGACATGCCCAGGCGGCCTCGGCGCGGGCTGCCCGGGCGGAAGATGGCCGGGGCGGCGAAGCTCGGCCGCCCCGGGTTCCGCCGTCTCAGGCGCCGAAGCCGCCATCGATCGTGTGCATCGCACCCGTCACGAAGCCCGCCTCCGGCCCTGCCAGCCAAGCCACCATCCCTGCCACGTCCTCGGGCCGCCCATGGCGCTTGATGGCCATGACGGCGTGCTGGATGTCCTTCATCGGCCCGTCCGCCGGGTTCATGTCGGTGTCGATCGGCCCGGGCTGCACGACATTGACCGTGATCCCCCTCGGCCCGAAGTCGCGTGCCAGCCCCCGCGCCATGCCTTGCAGCGCCGACTTGCTCATGGCGTAGGCGCTGAGGCCCGGAAAGGGAATCCGGTCGCCGTTCACGGAGCCGATCACGATGATCCGCCCGCCTTCCGGCATCCGCCGTGCTGCCTCGACCGCCGCATGGTAGGGCGCGGCCACATTGATGCGGATCAGCCGGTCCACCGCGTCCGGATCCTGCTCCAGGGGGTCGCCGAAGGCGCCCACGCCCGCATTCACCACCAGCACGTCCAGCGGCCCGCTGTCCCGCACCCGCGCGATCACCGCGTCCCGGTCGGCGCTGTCCGTCACCACCGCCGTGCTGCCCGTCTCGGCTGCCAGCCGTTCCGCCGCCTCACGCGACCCGGCATAGGTAAAGGTCACCGTAGCGCCATCCGCTGCAAATCGCTGCACGATCGCCGCCCCGATACCCCGGCTACCACCGAGCACCAGAACGGACTTTCCTGTGAAACCGCCCACGCGGATCTCCTTGAGATTAAATGTAGTTGCGATTACATAATTCTCAGGGAGGATGTTTGGTCAAGGAGATTCTGTAAGGGTGACTACAAATATATCGCGCCCCCGGGGCCGTCCGCGCCGCTTCGACCCGGAGCAGGCCGTTGCCATCGCCCAGCGCCTCTTCCACACCCAGGGCTACGACGCCGTCAGCGTTGCCGACATCACCGAAGCGCTCGGCATCAATCCGCCCAGCTTCTACGCCGCCTTCGGCAGCAAGGCCGCCCTCTACGCCCGCACCCTTTGTCGCTACACCGGTACCGAGGGCATCCCCCTGGCCGAGATCCTGCGTCCCGGGCGACCCCTGGCGGAGGCCCTTTCGGCGGTGCTGGAGAGCTGCGCCCGCCGCTACGGCGCGGACCCGGCCGCTGCCGGCTGCCTCGTCATCGAAGGCGCCCGCTGCAAGGACCCCGAGGCACGCAATGCCGCCCGCACCCTGAGCACCACCGCCGCGGACACCATTCGCCAGTTCATCGCCGCGACGCATCCGGAGGCTGCGGAGCGCCTGACCGATTATGTCGTTACGCTCATGGTCGGCCTTTCCACCATGGCGCGGGAAGGTCATGGCGCGGACCGCCTTCTTGCGACCGCACGCCTTGCCAGCTTGGCCCTTGAGCAGGAATTGGGCGCCTGAGCGTTCCGCCATGTGAGGCTGCCAGAGAGGCCGGTATGGGTCGGCCGCCCTCGGGGCACCTCTGGGAACGCCGTCCACGTCCTCACGGCTGAAGCTCGAAAACAGCCAGGTGGACTTTGGCCAGCATCAAGCATCGGGAGACGGTGCCAAAAACGATGATCCTAAATCCGGCGGCTCCTGGAACAGCCTCAGTGTTCCGGCGTTCTAGGGAGGCAGAGGCGATAGGAGAATGAAATGGCCGACCACGCTCCCGAAGGACCCAAGGCGCACCACACGGCTGAGCAGGCGAGCGAAGGCTACATCCAGAAGCCTCCCTCGCCAGAAGACCTGAACAGGGTCTCCGAGGCTCAGGCCCAGATCACGGACGACTGGACTGGCGAGCCGCCTGCACAGAAAAAGCCCTCCTCGAAGCCATAAAGCAGATTCCGCGCAGCGCAGGGCGCCATCAATGAGCGGAGGGGGAACGGCGGTTGCCACACTCACTGCGGCCGCCGCGATCTGATCGGCGATCTCTAGATCTGACCTGGAGATGAGCTTGCGGCTGGAAGCGTCCTGTTGGACGCTTCGCCATGCCCCGGCGCCCTCATGGCCGGCCCAAGCAAGATGGTGCACAGGAGGAAGCCATGTCGGTCGAGACACGCAGATTTGGGCCGGATGGCCTGTCCACATCCTTGCTCGGCTTTGGCTGCGGCGGGGTTGGAGGCCTGATGGTGCGCGGTGCCGTCGCGGACCAGGAACGCGCCATCGCCCGTGCGCTTGAGGCTGGCATCAACTACTTCGACACCGCCGTACAGTACGGCAACGGCGCCTCGGAACAGAACCTGGGTAATGCCCTGCGGCGGCTCAAGGCTGGCAATGCCCTGATCGGCACCAAGGTCCGGCTGCGATCGGACGAGTTCGGGAACATCGCCGCCGCCGTGGCAGCATCCCTCGAGGGCAGCTTACGGCGCCTGCAGCGGGACCAGGCCGACATCTTCTATCTCCATAACGAGATCACCCTGCACGGCGGCGGCGAGAAACTCAGCCTGCGCCAGGTGCTGGAAGAGGTGGTGCCAGCCTTCCACTCGCTCCAGGCGGCTGGCAAGCTGCGGCTGCCCGGCTGGACGGCGGTCGGGGAGACCGAGGCCTTGCACCAGGTGGTTGACGCCGGTTTCTTCGGCGGGGCCCAGGTCATCTACAACATGCTGAACCCTTCGGCCGGCACCGCCCTCCCCACGGGCCACCCGGCGCAGGATTACCGGCAGTTGCTTAAGCGTATGCAGGAGAAGCGCATGGGTGCGGTTGGCATCCGTGTCCTGGCCGGAGGCGCCCTGAGCGGTTCCGCGCAGCGCCATCCTGTCGCCAGCCCCCCGCCGGAGCCGATGGGCTCGGGACAAACCTATGAGGACGATCTGAGCCAGGCGTCCCGGCTGCTGCCGCTGGTGGCAGAGGGCTTCGCGGCCTCCTTGCCAGAAGCTGCCATTCGCTTCGTGATTGGCCATCCCGCGGTGGGAACGGTCCTGGTCGGCATGGCCAGTGTGGAGGAGTTCGAGGCCGCACTCGAGGCCGTGCTGAAAGGCCCGCTGCCGCCGGCGGCGCTCCAGCGCCTGGCCGAACTCACCGCCGGCTTTTCGGGCGAGAGCCGGTAGGCCGGAAAAGAGTGGCGTCAGGCGGGCTTCCCTCTTGCCGCGTGCGGCATCCGCTTCGCCGGCCAGCGTCCTCTCCTGGCTCTACTGCGATGCGGCCTGCCGATTGCCTGACGCGCCTGGCTGCCAGGCCACTGGACTGGTGACGACCGCTTCCAGGCAGAGGCGCCGGGGCGGCGGGGGACAGTTCTAGGGACGACCCGCCAAGCGGGCGGAACCCCTACCGCATCCAACGCGGCGGCATACGTGCCCAGCATCCAGCGGATGGCACCGCAGTTTCCGAGGGACCTGCCTTTCGGTAGAACGCGGCCCATGGACAACAGCATGGCGGCCAAGCCCTACAGCAAGCTCAAGGGTGACCCCTACCGGGCGTATGAGGAGCTGCCGCTGGAGGTGCGACGCGCCTTGCAGGAATCCTTGGTCGACTGGTGTCCCCTGCGCGCTCGCGAATGGCATCTCAACCTGCTGCAGCAGCAGCGCCTGAGGCCGGCGCAGGCTGCGTCCTTTCTCGTCCAGGCCATCCGCAGGCACGATCATGCCGAGGTTGCCGCCTTTGCGAGAACATGGCCCAGCGGTGCTCAAGCCTATCCGCATCTTGCCGCCGACGCGACGCTGCAGCGTTATGCTGGCACGGATGGCATCCCCGCAGCGGAGCCCCTTCTCGTCGCCCCGATGAAGACGCGGTCCAAGGCAGGGAAGAAGCACCCAACAGGCCGCCGCCGGCGGCGATGAGGGCGAGGCTCCAGTAGGCCGTTAAGCTCGCTGACCCCGAAGCACACGGCGAAGAAGCCAGCGGAGCCGCACCCAACGGCCTCTCCGACCAGACGCCTGATTGCGCCAAGCAGGAATCATCGGCCTGAAGCAGGCACAACATCATGACCCGCAGATCTCAGTCAGTAACGCTCAGCCGGAGCAGAAGGCGGTGTCATGCCCGCAAGATGGAGAACCCTAGCGGCGGCAGGGGCAGCCCGTGCCTGGCCAGACGGGTGACACAGCCAGGCGCCCGCAGACACCGCCAGCCTTCCTCCAGCGGTAGGAGCCGCTCATCCATGCTGAAGTTGATCATGCAGCGCAACACCGTGTTCTGGTCGAAGCGGTCGTAAACCAACAAGGGCGCGGTGTGCGCCTCGTGCACATGCTCGCCGCCCCATTTCAGGATAGGCTGGCCGCGCCGCCAGGCGAGGAAGCGGCGCAGGAAGTTCAGCGTGGAATCAGGGTCCTGCTCCTGCCGGTCCACCGCCAGCGGACGATGGATCTCGGGCACCGGCAGCCACGGGCTGTCGCCGCTGGTGAAGCCGGCATGCGACGCTTCGGCCTCCCACGGCATCGGGGTCCGGCCACCGTCGCGGCCCTGGAAATCCGGCCACAGCGCCAAGCCCCAGGGGTCCTGCAGTTGTTCGCGCGGCAGCTTGGGGTGCGGCAGGCCCAGCTCCTCGCCCTGGAACAACGCACCGCCACCCTTCAACGTGAACTGCAGGAACAGCAGCATGCGTGCTGCCGCCGCCGTTTCGCCTTTGTCCGAGGCAAAGGCGGCAAGGTTGGAAACGGCGCGCAGCGAGTCGTGGTTGGTGAAGACGTTGTAGAGCCAGCCACTGCGCAGATACTCGTCGCGCAGTCGCAGCAGGCTGGCGAGGCTCGCCACATCGGCCGGCGTGTTGATCAGGTCGAAATCATAGACGGTGTGGAATCCCTGGCCATCGGCTGTGTACTTCTCGGCAGCGCGTGAGGAATCCACATCCGCCAGCTCGCCAATCAGCACACGCGGCGGGTCGTAGGATTCAACCGCCGTGCGCAGCGCACGGATGATGGGCAGCGCCTCCGGTACATCACGGTCGAAGAGATGAATCTGGCGGCCGAAGGGGTTGTTCGGCCCACCGCCGAGCAGGATGGGCGAACCGCTGCGCGGGCTTGGCGGATTGCTGCGCAAGTCCGGATCGCAGGCCAGGCACTGCACCGCGTCCAGCCGGAAGCCATCCACGCCGAGGTCGAGCCAGAACCGCATGTCCTGGATCACCGCCTCCAGCGCCTCGGGCTTGCGCAGGTTGAGCGCCGGCTGACAGGCGAGGAAGGGATGATAGTAGTACTGCGAGCGCCGCGGCTCCCACTGCCAGGCGCCGCCGCCGAAGGAGGAGAGCCAGTTGTTCGGTGGCCCGCCATCCGGCGCCGCATCGGCCCAGACATACCACTCGGCACGGGCATTCTCGCGCGAGCTGCGGCTTTCCTGGAACCAGGGATGTTCGTCCGAAGTGTGGGCAGGAATGAAGTCCATCAGTAGCTTCAGGCCGCGCGCATGCGCCGCCTTCAGCAAAGCCAGGAAGTCGTCCAGTGTGCCGGCCGAGGGGTCAACGTTGCGGTAGTCCACCGCATCGTATCCGAAATCCTTCTGCGGCGACGGGTAAAAGGGCGAAAGCCACAGCGCGTCCACTCCCAGCCCGGCGATGTGGTCGAGCTTTTCCAGCACGCCCCGCAAATCCCCGACACCATCTCCATTCGTGTCGCGGAAGCTGCGCACATAGGCCTCGTAGATGGCAGCGCCGCGCCACCATTCGGCGCGTACCGGCGGTTCCAGCTTCGGCGCCTTGGCAAACTCGGCAAGCACCGTTTCCCGGGTCGTGGACATCGTCATGCCTGACCTCCGAAATAGGCGCCATAGGGCGGCAGGCTGAGCCGGCCAGCGGCGCGGACACCGCCGAAGCCATGCCCTTCCAGCGGCATGCCGAGCAGTGGCTCGGGCAGCTCTGCCTCCAGCGGCGCGGCGGTCAGGTTGAAGGCGCAGAGGATGCGGTGCTCGCCCAGCCAGCGCTCGAAGGCGAGCATGCCGTCCGGTACCTCGATGAAGCGAAGGCCGCCCGCGCGCAGCGGTGCCTGATCTCGCCGCCAGGTCAGGAAGCGGCGCGTTCTGTTGAGGATGGAGCCCGGCAGCGCCGCCTGCTGCGCCGCCGCGCGCTCCACATGGGTGGGGGGGATGGGCAGCCAGGGTTCGGCGGCGCTGAAGCCGCAATGCGATTGCTTGGCATCCCACGGCATTGGTGTGCGGGCGCCGTCCCGCCCCTCAAAAGCAGGGTAGAACTCGATGCCGTACGGGTCGATCAGCCGCTCATACGGGATCTCTGCCTGAGGTAGCCCCAGGTCGCTGCCCTGGTAGAGGCAGAGCGCGCCGCGCAGGCATGCGAGTGCCGCCAGGATGGTCAGGGAGAGCTCGCCCGAGGCCGCCTCTGGGCCAAGCCGTGTCGGTGAGCGGATGAAGTCGTGGTTGTCGAGCGCCCAGCAGGGCCAGCCGCATTCCATCTCATGGCCCAGATCGGTCGCGGTGCGGCGGATCGTCGGGGCATCCAGCGTGTCTGCGCCAAGCAGCCAATAGCCATAGGCAAGTTGCAGGCGGTGCGGCGCGGTGTATTCCTGGTGCAGGCGCACGCCCTCATTCTCGTGCAACTCGCCCAGCAGCACGCGCTCCGGATAGGCATCGGTCAGCTTGCGCAGCTTCTCCAGGAAGCCCAGGTTTTCCGGCTGTGCGATGTCGTGTGCGTGCCGCTGCAGGGAATAGGGGTTGAACAGGAAATGCCGGCCGACCGGGCACTCCGGGTTAGCCGGGTTGTCGCGCAGCCGGGCGTCATGGAAGTAGAAGGCGCAGACGTCCAGGCGGAAGCCATCCACCCCCATCTCCAGCCAGTAGCGGCAAACCTCGAGGACCGCCTCCTGCACCGCAGGGTTGTGGTAGTTGAGGTCCGGCTGTTCACGCAGGAAGTTGTGCAGGTAGTACTGGCCCCGCCGCGGTTCCCACTGCCAGGAGGAGCCGCCGAACACCGAAAGCCAATTGTTGGGCGGCGAGCCGTCTGGCTTCGGGTCGGCCCAGACATACCAGTCGGCGCGCGGGTTGTCGCGGCTGGCGCGGCTTTCCAGGAACCATGGATGCTCGCTGGAGGTATGGCTGAGCACCTGATCCATCAGCACCTTCAAGCCGCGCTCATGCGCCTCCGCCAGCAATGCCTCGAAGTCGTCCAGTGTGCCGAACAGCGGGTCGACCGAGTGGTAGTCTGACACGTCGTAGCCAAAGTCCCGCATCGGTGACTTGACGAAAGGCGAGATCCAGATGGCATCGACGCCAAGTGCTGCGAGGTGGTCAAGATGCTGCCGGATGCCGTTCAGGTCACCGATGCCGTTGCCGGTGGTGTCACCAAAGCTGCGGGGATAGATCTGATAGATGACCGCGCCTTGCCACCAAGGTGGAGCGGTTGTCGTTTTCGACATGAGGTCCTCCTTGCGCGCGGCGACACGCATTCGCCGGGGGAAAGGGGGGACGACGCGCCGAGGCGTCATCCGAATCTCGGCCCAGGGAGCTGCCCAGGGACAAATCCGCAGGCGGACGGCGCCAGCCCGCGGCAGGGGACTTCAGAGCGGATGGAGGCGCGACCAGACGCATCCGTTGCCATCGCTCAGGCCCTAGCGCCACCCAATGCGGCAGCGTGGGCGCCCGGAGCCTGAACGGCAGAGGCGCTGCAGGGTTGCAGGGCGGAGGAAGGAGACTCATCAATCCAAGGGAGGATGGCGGCGGCGAGGCAGGTAGCGGAAGGTGTGAGCGCAGCGGTCATGGAGCGTGGCGATGCGGCGCCAGTCCTTGACTTGCTGAGCATGGTCTCGATGCGGTGGAGCGTCCTGTCCTGCGCGATGCGCTGCTTGCGGCCGCGGCGCAATGGAATGCGAGGCTCGATGCCGCGACTGCCCGGGGCCTGGCGGAAGCCATCGCTGTCATAGCCTGTGTCGCCGATCAGGACGCCGGCGGACGGCAGGGCATTCAGCATCAGCGCGGCACCCGTGTGGTCGCTCATCCGGCCCTCCGGAGAGCAGCATGATGAGCGGGCGGCCTTGGCCGTCAGTGACGGCACGTGGCTTGGAACTCAGGCCGTCCGACAGGATGGGAACAGCCCGCTTTTGAGCAGGCTGGCGGCTGTGCGGCGCGCCTTGAGGTGAGTGGTGTCGATCATCAGCGGATGCGGCTACCCTTCGCGGCCGGCCAGCCCGGCGAAGACACGGTTGAAGACGCCCCTGCGCCTCCAGCGGACGAGGCGGTGGTTGCACGGCGTCTTGTGCGGGCTGTACTCGGCAGGCGCATCGCGCCGGCGAAGGCCATTGCGGATGACGTGGATGATGCCGCTGACGATCTGCGGGTCATCCACGCGTGGCACTCCGTGCAAGAGCGGGAAGCAGGGTGCGGCCCCGCTGGATCTGCGCCTGCGTGAGCCACGACAGGCCCGCCACCTCCGGCAACCATGGAAGCACAGCAGCCTCGAAGCGCGAGAGGCTCGTTGATAAGTCCTGAGCCGAACTGGGCAAGGATTTCGAGCGCACCATCGCCTCTGCCGAGATCTTTTTCTATTCCGACTCCATTACGTTTTTCACTTGGCTCCCAGTCATCCCAGTCAAGGTTGCAGTCAGCCTCTCAGCAATCCTCTCTTCAGAATCTGAAAGCTAATATTAACGTCTGAATTTAGTAAAAAGTTAAATGTTGGATCATAAAATGATGTCTTGGGAGGATCTTAGAAATGCCGCCAATCACGAATCCCCAGCCTTCCCAGAGTCTTGAAACAAAGCTCTATGAAGCTGTGGACCTTTTCGATGGTTCGAGCGCCGTCAAAGGAGTTGATGTAAAAGGGGCCGCGCTTGCAGAGATTACCGAGCGTGACGGCATTGCCGAGACATCGTCTGCAAACCGCGCGGACGACAATACGCAAGCATTTGCCAATATTGCCTCCAGGGACGCTGCGGGCGCAGGCTTTGCGCCTGACACGCAAAACATCACGGCTGACCCGGCGACACAGGTGGTGCCGGACCAACGCTCGACCGGCAACAAAGACCCCTTCTCAGGCCGCGAAGAGAGTATACCGCCGCCCAAGGCCGAAAGCGTGGCCGCCACTGCGGCAGGCGCTAATTCGCCGCCTGCTGACATCCCACGTGCTACCGAAGGCGCTGCCGCGCCGGTCCTGCCGGGTAGAACATCCCTCGAAGCGGCAGAAGACGAGCGGCCGGCAGACCCTCTCCTGACCAATTCCGAAAACACTGGGCCGCAGCCGGTGCCTGACGCGGCAGCAGGAGCAACGCAGCCCGCCGAAGATACACAAGACGGTACACTCGCCGCTACTGGCCCATCCGACACTAGCGCCTCAGGCGACACCGACCTGGCGCTCGACGCCACCCTGCCGGGCGGCACGCCGCTCGAGGTCGCGGTCGGGCTTGACCCGGTCGAGGCGCTGCTGGGCGATATCGACCTGCCGGTCACCGCCGATCTCGGTGGGGTCCTCGCCGGCGGCGCCCCGGCGGCCGAGAGCGACACCGACCTGGCGCTCGACGCCACCCTGCCGGGTGGCACGCCGCTCGAGGTCGCGGTCGGGCTCGACCCGGTCGAGGCGCTGCTGGGCGATATCGACCTGCCGGTCACCGCCGATCTCGGCGGGGTCCTCGCCGGCGGCGCCCCGGCGGCCTCAGGCGACACCGATCTGGCGCTCGACGCCGATCTCTTTGGCGCCCTCAGTTCTGAAATGATGGCGGAGTTCAACCTCACCGAAATCGCGCCTGAGGCAATGGCAAGCCTGGACCTCTTCGATGTAGCAAGCGGAACATCTGCTTTGTCCGCCGATGCGATGCTGACCGCCCTGACGGACACGCCCTCAATCCTGGCACCGAGTCAGGCGGTAGATCTCCTCTCCATCGCGACAGCGCCCAGTACAGGCACCCCTTCATCGAATGTTGACGCCATAAACAGTACGCAAACGGCAGTGGCCGCGAAGATTGGCGGCGGATTCCTGTCGGGAGCATTTTATGGCGGATGGTGACACAGGATATCTTCGGGAAGCAGCATTCTGGAAGCAGTCCGTATTAACGCTTCTTCTGGTGACACTGGCACTGAATGTGCTCAGCCTGACCATACCGGTTGCTGCTTCCCAGATCTTCGGTCACCTCATTCCCGCTCCATACAGCCCCACGCTGTTGATCCTTGTCGCCAGCGTGGTGTGCCTTGGTGCCGCCGAGGGATTGCTGCGCTTCGCTCGCGCAGCTGTTCTGAATCGTGCAGGAGCCAATTTCGCCGGCCTGATCACGCACCGGCTGCTCACGCATGTCATCGCCAGCAACCCGCCAGGAGGGCGCCTTCTCGCCTCGCGCAGCATCGAGTATCTCGGTGCCATCCAGCAGCTCAAGGAAAAATACAACGGGCAGATCGTCGTCAGCATGGTCGAGCTGCTTTTCCTGCCGATCATCCTTGCCGCCATCTTTGCCATCTCCTGGATGACTGGCCTGTTCGTGCTGCTCTGCCTTGCAATCTTTGGCCTCGTCACGCTGCTAGACGCACGGCGGATGAAGCGTCTGGTTGACCAGAGCGCCGCGGAAGGCGAGAGCCGCTACGATTTCCTCTTCACCATGCTGGACGCGATGCACCTGATCAAGGCGCTGGGCATCGAGGACAACATCCTTCGCAGATTCGAGGCGGGTCAGTCCTCCATGAGCCGCCGCAACCATCAGCTCGGGCTGGTAACGGGCCGGCTGCTCAACAGTGCCTCTGTCGCCAGCCAGTCGCTGACCGCGGCGACGCTGGCCCTCGGCGCCATCGCGGTCGGGCACGGTCAGACGACGATGGGAGGGGTCTCGGCGCTGGTCCTGCTCAGCGGCCGCGTCATGGCACCGCTGCAGCAGGCCATCTTCCTCTTCGTGCAGATGAAGGATATCGGCGCGGCGCAGCAGAAGATCGTGGCGCTGCTCCGCCAGGAGCCGGTCGCCAGCCCACGGCATGAGCTGAGCGTCACCAATGAAGGCCGCGTCTCGCTCAACCGCGCAGCCTTCCATGCCAGCGATGGCACCTGCCTTTTCCGGGACGTGAACCTGACGCTGCAACCCGGGGAGATCGTCGCCATCTCCGGCCCATCGGAGCGCGCCAACTCCGCGCTGCTACAGATCATCGCCGGCGTGCACCGGCCCGCCGAGGGCACTGCCACGCTGAACGGCGTGCCGCCGACAGAATATCCCCAACCTCTGCTCAACCGCTGCGTCGGCTATGTGTCATCGGAGGGGATCCTGTTCCGTGGCACGATACGCGACAACATCACGCGTTTTGGCGAGGTGAGCGTGGAGGCGGCCATGGAAGTGGCCGCGCTGCTCGGCATCGACGCGGCCATCAACGAGCTGCCGAACGGGCTCGACACGCAGCTGATGGGCTCGGCGGCCGATGCCATTCCGCCCGGGCTGCGCCAGCAGCTGACCATCCTGCGGGCGCTTGCCACGCGGCCGAAGCTCATCCTCCTCGACAATGCCGATCGCGCGCTGGACCGGGAAGGCTACGCCAAGCTCAGCCGCTTCATCGGCAAGGTGCATGGGCAGGCCACCTTCATCCTGGTCTCGGACGACGCCAACCTGCTCGGCTATGCCGACAAGCGCTTCCTCCTGTCAGAGGGCGGGCTGCGCCCCATCGAGGGCTTCGCCATGGCGGAGCGGATCTCATACCGGGATCTCAGGGTATGATCATACCGCCCCGGCAGGATGCCGCCCGGGCAGTGCCGGCCGCGCCGGAGCAGGCCAGCCGCACGGCACCGCACGGCGACACGGAAGGCGGTGCGGCGCTGCGGAGCCTGCTGAACCGGCTTGCCCAACTGCAGGCGCTGGTGCGCCGAAGCCGGCATGGCCTCAGCGGCGATGAGGGTGACGAGCGGCTGTTCTGCGCGCTCTGCCTGACCGCCGGCACGGACTTTCCGCTGCGCCAGCTGCTCGCCGCCCTGCCGGCCGAACCCACGCCGCTGGACGCGGATGGCATCATTGCCGCGATGGGGCATCTCGGTTTCTGCGCCACGCCGCTCGCCCGCCTGCCGGCGCAGCCGCAGGCGCCGCTGCTGCACGATGGCGGCGGGGAAGGCGCCTCCGTCATCCTGCGCCTGCCCGGCAGCAACCGAATGTGGCGGCTTTGGCCCTCCGGCGCGATGGAGGAGCTGGCCTCATCACGCCAGCTCGGCCGCGGCACCCTCTGGAGCTTCCCGCGCGAGGGCGATACCCACCCGCTCTCCGCGGCGCGGCGCAGCCACACCGGACACCGCTGGTTTCGTGCCCTTATGGCCAAGTTCGGCTGGCTGGCCGGCGGCCTCATACTGGTCAGCCTGGCCATCGCCGGCGTCAGCACGGCGCTGCCGCTGTTCACCATTCAGATCTACCACCACGTGATCAGCCTTGGCTCGCTTGAGCCGCTGCCGATGTTCGCGCTCGGCATGGCACTCATCGTGCTCATCGAGGGCCTGCTGGTCGGGCAGCGCAGCCGGATGCTGGCCTGGATCGCCAACCGGCTGGAGTTCCTCGTCGCCAGCGCGACCTTCGAGCGCATCCTCAAGATCAGGCCCGCCATTTCCGAACGGGCCTCGGTAACCGACCAGGTGGCGCGCCTGCGCACCTTCGAGAACGTCCGCGACTTCATCACCGGCCCCGCCTTCATCGCGCTGCTCGAGGCACCGATCACCGCCGCCTCCCTCGGCGTGCTCGCCGCCGTGGCGGGATGGGTGGTGGTGGTGCCGCTGCTGGGTATCCTGGCGCATCTCTGGCTGTTCTCGGTGCTGCTGCGCCGGGCGCGGGTGATGACCTCGATCGCCGCCGACGAGTCCACCGAGATGCAGCGTATGACCATCGAGACCTTCCAGAAGCGGGAGGTGATTCGCCAGGCCGGCCTGCAGCACCAATGGTCGGGCCGCATGATCGGCTGCGTGCGGCGACAGCAGGTGGCGCAGCTTGATCTGCGCATGGTCGGCGCGGCAGGGGATGCGATCTCGACCTTCATCCTCACCACCGCGACGATGCTGATGCTCGCGGCGGGGACCGAGGCGGTCTGGGCCGGCACCCTTGGCACCGGCGGGCTGCTTGCGTGCACCATCCTGGGCCGCCGCGCCATGGTTCCCTCCCACATGCTTTGCCTCTCGGTGCAGCGTTGCGAGCAACTGCGGAACAGCCTGGGCCAGCTGAATGGGCTGATGGAGATCCCGCCCGAGCGGGATGAGGTGCGGCAGTACAGCCAGGCACGCCCGTTGCAGGGTGGCATCAGCTTCCTCAACACCGGCTTCCGCGCCGCCGACACGCGCCCCGTCTTTGTCGGCCTGGACCTCGAGATACCACCTGGCAGCCGTATCGGCATCACCGGGGCCAATGGCAGCGGCAAGACGACCGTGCTCAAGCTGGTTCAGGGGCTGAGCGACCTGACGATTGGCGCCGTGCGGCTCGATGGCGTGGATCTGCGCCAGCTGCCGCCCGACGAACTGCGCCGCCGCATCGCCTACGTCCCGCAGCATCCGCGGCTGTTTCCGGGCACTCTGCGCGACAACCTGCTCTTCGTCAATCCTCTTGCGGAGGAGGGCAAGCTGCGTCTGGCGCTTCAGGCCGCCCGCCTGGCGGAGGCGGTGGAGCAGTTGGGGGATGGCCTCGACCACCGCTGCGACGAGACGAAGGCCTTCCCTCTGGAGTTCCACTTCAAGTTCGCCGTGGCACAGGCGCTTTTAACCGAAAGTAGTATCCTCTTGATAGACGAGGTGCCTAACCGCTTGCTGGATGGCGAGGTAGGCCGGGTGATCAGGGACATCATCACGCAAAGAAGCCGCAGCCGGACCGTCCTGTTTGTCTCTCACAGGTCGGACTTCCTGGCGCTGGCCGAGCGCGTCGTCGTTCTGCGCTACGGAAAGGTGCCAGCGGTGACGACGCCTGCGGCGCTGGTGCAGGGGCCTGCATGAACGCTCTCTCGCCAGCGCCGCCGCCCCGTCCCCTCCCTGCCTCGGATGAGGCGCAGCTGGTCTATCCGTTGCTGGTCGACGAGAAGGTGCCGCAGCGCATGCTGCGCCGCATATGCGTCCTGGTGGCGCTCAGCGTACTGGCCTTTGTCGGCTGGGCCGCGACGGCACGCGTGCACGACGTCTCCCAGGCCAGCGGCACGATCGTGCCCTCCGGCTTCGAGCGCGTCGTGCAGCATTTCGAAGGCGGCATGGTCGAGCAGATCCTCGTGCAGCCTGGCGAGCTCGTGGAGCGTGGTGCGCCGATCTTCATCCTGACCGATGGCGGCACCACCGAGGACGTGCAGGTGATGACGCTCCAGCGGCACAACCTGCTGGCACAGATCGAGGGGCTCGTGGCGCTGATGGAGGACCGCGCGCCAGACTTCCAGGCCTTCGGAGAGGATGTCGCGGTCCGGGCCACAGCGGCGGCCCATGCGGCGCAGCGTGACGCGCAGGCAAGCCAGATTTCCCTACTGGACAGCCAGATCGAGCAGGCAAGGCTGCAACTCAGGACGCTGGAGACTCAGATCGCCGGGCTGCGCAACAACCACGCCTTCGCCGCGGAACAGGAGGCAAGGATCGGCACCTTGTTCAACCAAGGCTACGCCACACGAACGCAGTACTCCGAGCGGCGCAAGGAGCGCGAGGATGCGGAGAACCAGCTCCAGGTCGCGCTGGAGAAGCGCCGCACCGCTCTGGAAGCTGTCGCCGAGGCGCAGAAGAACAAGATTGCCACCCTGGCCTCCGTCAGGTCCGACCTGGCCTCCCGCATCCAGGAGTTGCGCCGGGCGGTGATGGCGCTGGAGGGCGATGTCTCGAAGCGGCTCAGGCGGCAGGAGCGCCTGACGGTGGGCTCGCCGGTGCGTGGCATTGTCAAGTCGCTGGAAGTGACGACGATCGGTGGTGTGGCGGGCGCGGGTCAGCCCCTGGCGGTGATCGTGCCGCTGGACGAGATGCTGCATGCCGAGACGCGGCTGCCCGTCTCCCAGATCGGCCATGTCCGGCCCGGGCTTCCGGTGCATGTCAAGATTTCCGCCTACGACTTCACCCGCTTCGGCTGGATCGAGGGCCGCGTCTCGCGCGTCTCGCCCTCCTCCTTCAGCGGCGACGGGATGGCCTACTACAAGGTGCAGGTGGACCTGGCCTCGAACCACCTGCCCCTGGCGCCTGGTGCCCTGCTTTCGCCTGGCATGGCCGTCACGGCCGACATCATCACCGGCGACAAGACGGTCATGGCCTATCTGCTGAGCCCGATCCGCCGGGCCTTGAGCACATCCTTCCAGGAGCGCTGAGATGCCGCCCGCATCCGCCACGCCTCCTGGCTCCGCCGGCGCCGATGCCCGCGCCGTGAACATCCTGCTGGTCGATGACGACCGCACCAGTCTGCTGGCGATGGAGCAATGCCTGGAGCAGCTTGGCCACCGCGTGCACACCGCCGGCAATGGCGCTGAGGCCTTCGCGCTGCTGCGGGAGAACCCCGGCATGGCAGACCTCGTGATGACCGACCGCACCATGCCGGTGATGGACGGGCTGGGCCTGACACGGCGGCTCAAGCGCGAACCGCAGACCCGGCACATGCCCGTCATCATCCTGACCGGCGCAGCCGACAGCGAGGATGTCAGCGCGGGGATCGAGGCGGGGGCCTTCTACTATCTCACCAAGCCGCCGGTGGAGAAGGTGGTCGCCTCCGTCGTCAACTCCGCCATTCGCGAGGTGGCGCGGCAGCGCAAGCTGCGGGCCGATCTCGCCGGCCACCAGGAGGCCTTCCGCTTCATGCAGGCGGTGAAGTTCCGTCTGCGCCGTCCGGAGGAGGTGGAGCCGGTGGTGAGCATGCTGGCCAGCATGCAGGACACGCCGGACCGCGCCATTCAGGGCATTTACGAATTGGTTCAGAACGCGGTTGAGCATGGCGTCCTGCGCTTCGGCTTCCAGGAGAAGGCGCGCCTGATGATGCAGGGCCAATGGCAGCAGGCGCTGGCCGAGCGGTCGCAGGAGGCGCGCTTCGCCGAAAGCTGGGTGGAGGCGGCCGCGATCCGCCGCCAGGATGGCATCTACATCAGCGTCGCCGACAATGGACCCGGATTCGATTGGCGGCCCTACCTGACAGCGGATCCCAGCCGGGCCGCTGCCAGCTGCGGGCGTGGCATCTCGCGCGCCGCGAACTTCGCCTTCGACCGGCTGCGCTTTGACAAGACCGGCAACAAGGCGATCGGCTTCATCGCCCAGGAGCGAGATGTCAAATGGTAAGGCATGCGATGGCGGAGTGGCGCCGCGGGCGGACCGGAAAGCTCCGCGCGGTCCCGATGATGCTGGTGATCTGCGGTCTCACTGCGACGCTGGTCGGCTGGTACTCGGTGACCTTCATCCGCGAGCAGAACCGGCTATTCCTCGGCGAGAGACGAATGCTGAGCCGCCTGGTGATGGCGCAGGCCGACACCGTTCTGGTCCGGGTGAAGGATCTGGCGGCCTTCATCTCCGCGCGCCGGGAAGAGCAAGTCGCGGCCAAGCTGCGTGTCGCGTCGCGCCTCTCGCCTTACATCATCGATCTCGGGCTGATACGCGGCGATTCCTTGCGTCAGCGCCGCTCCTTCACCAGCCCGGACATGCTTCTGGATGTCAATCCGGTGGAGGCGCAGCGGCTCGCGGCGCAACTGCTGCAGAATGAGGGGCTGATCACGGCCATCCGGCCGCAAGCCTTCGCGTCGCTGTTCCCCAACATGGACGGCGACGAGGTCGTGCTGGCGCAGGCCATGCGCTTGGGCGAAGGCCCTGCCGACTTCTTCATCGTCTATGCGGCGGTGGAAGTACGCAAGATGCTCGAAGAGCTCAGTGCCGATTTCCGGGAAGGCAGCCTGACCGCGGCGCGGCTTACTGTGGACGAGGTGCAAACCGAATTCATCCTGCCCGGCCGCGGCACCGCGGACTGGACCGGGGACGCCACGCAGGAGGCGGTAAGGCTGGCGCACAACAGCCAGATCGTGCTCGCCAACTGGGACAGGACGGTGCGTTTCGGAAAGCTCGCCTTCATGGTCGCCGGCATTCTGGCGATCAGCGCGATCACCGTAGCGCTTTCGGTGCACTACATGAGAGACCGCCGGCGAGCAGAGGCAGAGCTTCAGGCGGCACTCGACAAGGCGAACAGTGCCAACGACTCCAAATCGACCTTCCTGGCCAATATGAGCCATGAGATCCGTACGCCGCTCAACGGGGTTCTCGGCATGGCGGAACTCCTGACGCGGACGGAGCTTTCCGAGCAACAGCTTCGCTACGTGCGACAGATCCGCTCGTCTGGCGGCGTTCTTCTGTCCATCCTCAACGACATCCTGGATATCTCCAAGCTCGAGAGCGGGCAGATGGCGATCGACCCCGTGCGGGTCAACCTGCCAGGGCTGATCAGCGACATTGTCGGCTTCTACGCTATGGGAGCGCAGGACAAGGAGCTCGACCTCCTGCTGGACATCGAGCCCGACCTGCCGGAATTCGTCCAGGCGGACCCGACGCGCCTGCGCCAGATCATCGGGAATCTGATATCGAACGCGCTCAAGTTCACGAAGCAGGGTGAGATCTTCGTTTCCGCGGCCGTCGAATCCCATGATGACAAGACAGGCCAGGCGCTCATCCGTGTCTCGATCCGGGATAGCGGTATCGGCATCTCGGAGCAAAGCATGGCCAAGCTCTTCTCCCGCTTCACCCAGGCGGAGGCGAGCACGACCCGGCTGTATGGGGGAACCGGGCTCGGCCTCTCCATCTGCCGCGAACTTTGCGAGCTGATGGGCGGCCGCATCGGCGTCACCAGTGCGATCGGCCAGGGATCGACCTTCACCTTCCGGCTGCCGGTGCAGGTACTGCAGCCCGCCACGATCGAAAAAGGGCCCGCATTGCGGCTGGCCATCATCTGCGGTGCCCCGCCGCTGAAGAGCATCATCGGTAAAGGGCTTGAGGTGCGTGGCGTCGAATGCGTCTGGTTCGAACCCACGGTGACATTGCAGCGGGCATTGCAGGCCCAGGCCGAAAATGCTCCCTTCGATGCCCTGGTGATCGACCAGGGCCCGCATATCGAGGAAGCTTTGGAAGTCAGGCGCCTGGCGCAGGCGTTTCCTGCCCTATCTGCCGCGCCGACTATCGTGCTCGGTACGCAGCATGCCGACAAACGCTATGCTGCGTTCTCCCAGGTGGTCATCAAGCCGTTCAGCGCACACACATTGTACGAGACCATACTACGCGTCGTGCAGAGCGGAATTTCCAAAGCAGAGGGAATGGACATGGCCGGTGCATCCAGCATCTCCCCTGCTCATCCGTTCGAGGGATACAAGGCGCTTCTCGTGGACGACAACAACGTGAATCTGATGTTCGGAGAAGAGATCCTCAGGGATCTGGGCTTCGAGGTTGCGAGAGCGACCAATGGCAAGAAGGCGATTGAGGCAGCGTTGCAGGGCCGTTTCGACGTGATCTTTATGGACTGCCAGATGCCTGTGATGGATGGCTACGAGGCCAGCGGCCATCTTCGGCGCATGATGGCGGATGGCGAGATTCACCGCGTGCCGATCGTTGCTTTGACAGCAAACGCCTTGAAAGGTGATCGTGAGAAATGCCTTGCAGCCGGCATGGACGCCTTCTTGAGCAA
Source organism: Roseomonas sp. TS2 (assembly GCF_058833935.1). NCBI lineage: Bacteria > Pseudomonadati > Pseudomonadota > Alphaproteobacteria > Acetobacterales > Roseomonadaceae > Roseomonas > Roseomonas sp. TS2. The sequence continues at coordinate 68,055 of NZ_JCACVY010000006.1, forward strand.
GCCGATCAGCACGGTCGATCTGCAGATGCTTCTAGACTCGCTGAAGGATTTCACATCCACCGCGGCGAAGAAGCAGCGTGTCCTGGCGGCGGTCAAAATTCCCTCGCATTCGCCCACGGCGACAGTCAAGGCACCCCTGCCCGGGTCATTGGAGCAGGATCTGGCAGCCGAGCTTCCAGGCACAACAACTGCCAGCTTCCGGCCCTCAGCGGCCCCTAAGGCCCAGTCTCCGGTGACTATAGAAGCGCCTCTGCTGAAAGGCTCTTCGGAGAATCCCGCTCCGGCTACGGCGCCGAAGGCAGCGCCAGTCATGGCCGCTCCTACGGCAGAGCAACCGCCTCTCCCGCGTTCCAAGATTCCCGTTATTGACTTGGCGGAATTTCAGAAAACAAAATCATCGATGAAAAAATTCGAGGCTCTTGTTTCATTTTATTTACAAGACACTTCCTCTTACATCGAAGACATTAAGAAGGCATTGGCCATGGCTCAAGTGGAGGATGCAATTATTCCCGCTCATACAATCAAGAGTTCAAGCCGCATTCTAGGAGCCAGTGCATTGGCCCTGCTGGCAGAAGAATTCGAAAAGCGCGCGCGCCTTGGTGGAGAGGCACAGATGAGAGAGCTGCAGGCTATTCGTGATCATATGGAGCGTGTCTTCACCGCGACGTCGGATGGCATCAAAAAACTGATGGATGACGGTAAGGGAATTGCTCCGGTTTGACGGAGAGGCGCTGGATCAACTGGCGGCCATCTTCTCGAACTGGACCGGGCTTGTGAAGCCGGGCGCGGAGTGGCGCCTGACAGGGCTGTAGAGACCATCAATGTGGCGGCCGATGGCCTGCTCGGCATCCTGATGTGTTTCAAACATGGTGCGCCAGACGAGTTCCGACCTCAGCGCCTTGAAGAACGTCTCGACCATGGCGTTGTCGTAGCAATTCCCTTTGCCCGACATCGAAATCAGGATGCCGTGCTCTCGGAGCTCCGCTCAGTGGCCAGCAGAGCAATATTGGCTGCCACGCTCCGCATGATGGATCAGCCCCGGCGCCGGGCGGCGCATGGCGAGGATCTTGCGCAGGGCGGCCAACGCCAACTCCTGGTGCAGCCGGTATGCCGCGCTCAGCCGGCAGCCCGCTGCGCGAACAGGCCGGTGACCACGGCCAGACACAACCAGCCTTCGCCGCTCCGGATGTAGAAGATATCGATGGTGCACTTCTGATTGGGGTCCTCCGCCGACAAGTCCCCGTTCCGCAGGCCGAGTGCGACCGGTTGGGCATGATGCTGTCGGTAGTCCGCTTGAGCCGTCGCTTCCGCCGGACGCGAGGCCATCCTCGCGCATCAGACGGGCCCTCCGGCGGCGCCCGGCCGCCAAGTCGCTGTCCTGCAGTTCCCGCATGGTCCTCGGGCTGCCAAAGGTGCCGTTCAACAATGAGAGAGCCGGCCGAGCATGAGCCAGGAGAACCACGTTCTCATGCTGGCGGCGGCAGGCCAGCACAGCCCTCCCAGGCAATGTCGCCACTCTGGCTGACGCCAGGAACGTGGCAGAGACGGTGGAGGGGGAATCCCTCTTTCGCCACATCGATGAGCGCGAACCTCACCGACCTCCCTCCTCGGTGGAAAAGCGGTGGCCCGTCTCAGGATGTCCCGCTCCTGGCGGAGGATCCCGTTCTCCCACCGCAGCCGCTTCGGCTCGTCCACCGCATCTTCCTGCCCAGGCCGTCCAGGCTCGTCGAGCAGCCCACCTTGGCTCCGGCTGATCTACCGGACCGGTGACGACAACCAATCCCGAGACACTCCAGCGATCTCACGACAGCCTTCAGAATTTGGCTTCATCGCGGACAATGAGGCGTAGCTGCACCAAAGCGGTGCAAGAGTGCAACCCCTCCTGGGGTCTGCTGGGCCATGCTGCCGCGCAAAACCCAAAGTGCGTACCCTGCCGGACGCAGTGGACAAAGTGCCTGCCAAACAGTCTCCATTTCTGGCAGAGACTTATCGGGCTGAGAAATGAACAAGTCCTTTGAACCAAACTCGCCCAAAATTAGTGGGACATGCGCTGTCAATGCTGGCGTTATGTCGCTTCTTGCCAGCAATTCAACGACCTTTTGCGCTGAGCGTGACCGGTTGTTCCCTGCGGGACGGGTATAAAGGTGGATGTCGATCAAGTTTGCACCACCAGCCAAGATGACGGAGGGCCGCAGAGGATACGGTTTCCATTGTTGCGGCTGGCCGAGTATTTTGCCGCCATCGAAACCACGATGCCCGAAGTTTGCCACCGGAAAGGAACTGGCTGTTATCAGCAAGTCAGGTTCTACCCGATGGATCGCGCCAGCCATAGTACGCAGCCATTGCCGTCCTGCCGCGTCCATCAGTGCTTGGCGGTCGCCGGGAATCGCCAGGTCATAGGTCTGCCCCGCATAAACATACTTCCCAGCCATCCTCTCGAACGGCGGTTGTGACAGATCGAAATGTAATTCATTATAAAGGTCAAAATAAAGAATACTCGATATTATTTTATTGTCCATTTCGCTAATACGGGTCAGCAAATTTTCATAGAAATCTCCTAGCGCTTGTGCCATGGCAGGCAAAAGCAAAAGGCGATTTATGCCGGATACTTCCCTGCCAGAAGGCTGACCGGCAGGCATATAATTGGCCGGCATCCAGACGCCCGGACGGAAGCTGCCGGTCAGCACGACCTGCAGCCCATGCCTCCGAGCCAACTGCATCCCCAGCAGCACATTGTTCACATAGCTGTCGCTGATACCAGGCGCCTGTAGGCCAAATCCGTTATCGGCGTCATAGCCTTTCAGCCAAAGCCTGACGTAATTGTATCCGGCTTTCTCCAATATTTTAAAATTTCTTTCCAACATTTCAGGATTAAAATACTCGACATCGAAAGTAGCAAAACTCTGGTAGGGTTCTCCCTGATGTTGTATGACAACATTGTATCCACGCGGTTCGAATACTTTACCATCGACCATTAGGGCAGGATAGCCTTGGCTGTCATAGCCTATGGTCGTCTTAGCCTGTACAGGAAAAGACAACAGAAAATATAATAGTATCCGCAACAAATAATTCATGAAAGACATCCTTCTATAATAAGTTTAAATTTCCAAATCTGAATGTTTTGAAACATAATTCTGAGGAAAGTGCTTTATTATTTTCCGTTTTATTGATCTGTTGGCGGCCTTGGTTCAAAGTTGAATTTTTTGCGTCCACATTCGTGCAAATAATCTACTCGCGCACTTTGCCCAACTGGCGGCTGCCCTGATCTGCCGAAGGTTCCGCCACTTGGCTGCTTCTCGCATTCGGCCCCTCCTTCGACGGATTTGCTTTCCACCCTTTTGCTGGGCAAGCATTCGCCCCTCACGGCCTCAAGGGCCTGCTCCGTCTTTGCGGCCGACTGCAGCGCTTCATCGCGCTGCGGATGGTGCCAGATCACTCGACGCCGTGCTGCAGGATCTTCTGGACGCGGCTCTTGCAAAAGCCCCTGACTGTATCGGGAGGAATGAGCAGCACAACGCACGGTTGACCGCCGATACAGAAAGCTTTTTCCTGTCCCACGTCTCCTGGCACTTTGCTTGGGAGGGCCAGAAACGGCGCCGGCAGCGCGACCTGGGGGAGTGGGGCCTTCGCCTTGGGGCCCGGTCCGCAGACGCTGCGGCGACCCCCCGGATCTTGAGCCGCTCGCCGCGGCGGCCGCAGCCATCATCCCTACAGTTCTCTTTCCGCAAATGCCGGATACAGCGAGGTCAGCCATCGCTTCGGCAAGGAGGAACCGAAAGTGGATAATCTGATCTCTGCCCGGAGGCGCTGCTCGGCCCCGACCGTTGTCGGCGTCTCGCTGCGTCAGGAAATGACCATGAGGCTGGTCCACCAAGCTGTAAAGCCTCTGTCGGCAGCGTTAAGAAGTCGAAGCTGTCATGTCCATTATCAGCCGCCGGTGCGGTGATGCGTCGGCGGCCCGCATCCACATCCTGCTGCGTAGCCTTGCCGATAGCCTCCAGCGCCGCGTCCGCCCTCAGATCGCGCCATGAGTTTCCATCAAAGCAAGGCGCTGTTAGC